>QZKB01000167.1 GCA_003599415.1 Ignavibacteriales bacterium
TGAAATCCGAAATAAGGATTAGCTGAGTAAAGCAGGCTAAGAGCAGGGAGAAATATAAGTCCTGCAAGAGTAAAATAAAATTTTTTATTTATCCGAGATGCGAATAATTCTTTGCTATTAATACTGTTTGCTTTTATATCAATTATTATAAGTACGAATACAATTATAAATGATAAGGCTTTAAGAATAAATGAAACGGTTGAATAATTTGAAATGGTTGATACAAGAACCTGGAGAATGACAGAGTTAATTAATATAATTTCAAAAAATAAACTGCCTGCTGGTTTTTTCATTTATAATTTTTAAATACTTTTTCATTGCAAATTAAAATCATTACTAAATTACAAAAGACATTATTATTTTGGTAGTCGAATTTTGAAAGTCGGAAGTGATCAATTTGCAATCGGCAGTATACAGTATTGAGCAGATAGTATATAATCGGCAGATAAATTTACGATAAGCAATGAGCGAAATGTCGCCCGTAAATATTTCTAATTTATCATTCTCAATTTATAATTTATAATTTCTAATTTATCATTTATCAATTATAATTTTTAATTAAACTTCTTTTGAAGAAAATTTTACAAAAGATTGAGCACCAGCTTACCGATATTAACTTTAAGGAGATAATTAAGGGAGCGGGCATTAGTTTCTGGATAAGGATTGCGGGATTAATCCTTGGTTACTTATTTACATTAATCTCCGCAAGATGTTTTGGCGCTGAAGCGATTGGAAATTTTGCCCTGGCATTTATTATCGTAAGTTTTATCTCTTCAGTCTCAATGCTTGGAATGGATACAGCTGTAACTATCCTAGTAGCAAAGAACTATTTTGTTAATGGCGTCGAATCGATTAACGGGTTGTTAAGAAAAGTTTTTACCTTTGCGTTGGTATCCGGGGTTATTTCCAATTTAATATTATTTATTACTGCTGATTTTATATCGACTGGAATATTTCACAATTCAGGCTTAAGGCAATATATAGAAATAATGTCCTTTGCTATTATTCCATTATCATTACGAAGAATCACTTTTGATTTTTACAGGGGATTAAAGAAAATAAAAGAGTATTCATTATTCAGCAGCTTTTTGGTTTACCTGGTCGGAATGGTAATACTATCAGCTTTGAGCTTGATGTTTAATAGTAATTTTATAATTCCGATATCATATTTATCTGCTGCGGTAATTGCTTTTATAATCAGTTTCATTTCTTTAATAAAGTATCACTCAAATGTTTTAATTGGCAGGTCTGTTATTAAATTTAAAGAGATATTCAATTTCTCTATTCCGATATTATTTTCTGATTCATTAAAATATGTTACAAATTCAGGGGGAATATTCTTCGTGGGTTATTTTCTTGCAGGTGCCGAAGCCGGTATTTATAACATTGCTTTAAAGCTTGCAACTGTAACCACATTAATAGTAGAATCCACTGCTTCCATAACAATGCCTAAGTTCGGAGAAGATTACAGTAAAAAAGAATTATCATCTATTCAAAAATCCCTGACAAATTCAGGTAAAATAATTTTCTGGTCCGCTGTACCAATACTATTTATAGTTCTTGCTGCATCAAAATTAATATTTGCTTTCCTTGGAAGTGAATTTGAAAAAGGTTTTTTGCCATTAATAATACTTTCGGCCGCACAATTCATATTCCTGCTTTCCGGAACTTCTGATTATATACTTCAAATGATAGATAAGCAGAAAAGATATCTGCAGATAACTTTTCTAAGTACTTTTTTATTTGTTCTGTTTAATTTAATATTCGTCCCCGCATATGGTATAGAGGGAGCGGGGCTTGCATTGTTAGCCGGCAATACAATGCAGACGTGTATGCTTTTTTTCTATTTATATAGATTCAGGAAATTAAATGCTTTATATATTCCGGGATTTTTAAAGAGAATAACATGAACAAAAAATTTATCTTTATAATTTTTTTAATAACTCTTATCAGCAGCATTTCAAACGCACAGGTTGTTTATGTACCATTAGATAATTCTGTATATGATTTTCTGGAAAGAATGACTGTAAAAGGAGTAATCAATACAAATAATGAAGTAAAACCATATTCAAGAAAATATGTAGCAGAAAAACTATTTGATGTAAAATTGAAAACATCCCGCAAACGGGATCAGTCTGCGGCTGAAAAATTGGGAGCCGCCTACGACGGAGGGAAAAGGGAAGAAAATTATTTAACTGATATTGATAGAGAGGAGTTGGAATTTTACCTGAAGGATTATGGAACAGAATTCAATTTGCAACAGGCAAATCAGAATTCAGAATTCAGAAAAGAAAATCTCCCGCACGAAGAAACTAATAAAAATATTAAATCATTTACCGGTAAATTGTCAATTGTAAATAATCAATTGGGGCGGTGGAATTTAATTGAGTATTCAGATTCTCTTTTTCATTTCAGGGCAAATCCAATTGCAGGGTACGGAGTTTCTAAAACGGGTGATAAAAGCGGTCATACTCAATGGTGGGGTGCAAATATGTGGGGGACATATTCTGATTGGTTCGGTGCACAGATGGATTTCAGGGATAAAGGTGAATACGGCGATAACGTGGATGATAAAAAATCATTTACTGCTGAAAGAGGATACTGGATAAATCACAGAGATGCTGATGGTATTGAATTCAGTGATGTTAAAGGCGGAATTAATTTTAACTGGTCCTGGGGTTCAGTTTCGTTAATTAAAGATTATAACCGGTGGGGGCATGGAAAATTCGGCCAACTGATTTTATCTGATAAGGCTTCTTCTTATCCTCACATAAAAATTTTCCTTCATCCGGTTGAATGGTTAAGATTCTATTATATTCATGGCTGGCTTACTTCAAATGTACCGGATTCAGTTTATTTCTTTCCTTCTGGGTCTACAAGAAACGGTGAGCCTGTTTTAAGAAAAAAATACGTTGATAAATACATTGCGGCAAATTTATTAACAGTATCTCCATGGAATTTTTTAGATGTTTCAGTTGGTAACTCGGTTATTTACAGCTATCCTACTGTTCGTCCCGAGTATTTCATTCCGTTTCTGTTATACAAGTTCCAGGATCATAATGCAGGAAGAGACAATAATTACGGAAATAATGGGCAGTTATTTGCTGATCTTCAGGTTCGGTATCCTGAAAATTATTCTTTCTATAGCACTTTGTTTGTTGAGATGATGGATAATACTCATTTATATGAGGGGAAAGTATTTGATACCTGGATTGGCTATACATTAGGACTTTCGAGAATGGATTTATTAATAGATAATCTTGATTTGTATTTTGAATATACAAGAATTAATCCCTGGGTGTATGAACATTATATTAAAGCTACTGACTATAAGCATATTGATTTTCCGTTGGGGCATTGGCTGGGGCAGAATGCCGACCAGATCAGAGTTCAATTAAATTATAAACCAATTCCACGTTTAAGCATATCAGGTTATGTTGAAAGATTAAGGAAAGGAGGTTTGTTGGATATATCTTTGGCCTATGATAATGGCGAAGAAAAAATCTATCCTTTTTTATATTCACCGGTAAGAAAAGATTTTAATTTCGGATTTGAAGCTAAGTATGAAATTGTGCATGATTTAAATATTAAAGGGAAATACTGTTACTCGGATATAACTGATGAAGCAGGTACTTACAGGACATACGATTTTATGCTTGGAAAGAAAAATAATTTTAGTTTAATAGTATACTACGGATTATAGTATTAATATTTTTTATGAATAAAAATTTCGTCGCTGTCTTCAATGATGGGAGCATTTTTGAAGGCAGTAATAACTTTGTAGATTGTATAAATTGTTAAAGTACCGATTAGCAGATATAACATTTTCTCTTCTCAACTAGTATGAAATTTAGGAACCTAATTTTATTATCGGTAGTTCATTTGAATTTTTTAAGGGGGAAAGAAAAAAGGGGAAAATAATTATAAATTTATATCGTACGTGTATCTAAATAATTGCAGGAATTATGCATGCGGGTTTGTGAAGTTGCAAGGTTGCAAGAATGCAAGGTTGCAAGAATGCAAGGTTGAAAGGTTGCAAGGTTGCAATTCACCTTTCAATTATGAGTAGCCATTAACTTAAAATAGACAAAATTTCCAATTTCCAATTTCAAATTACCAATTTCCTGATTTCCAATTTCTACTTTCCTATCTCTGTAAATATCGAATATCGAATAAGGAATTTCGAACACGGATTGATCTCCGCTTTAGCCTGCGCCTCAGCCTTAATGATTGTCTATTTTCGATTGAAGGATTGAATTTTGAAACTGATACCTACAAGGATGAGGTCAAAAGTGAGAGGTCAAATGTCAAAGGTCAAACATCAGAACCTTACAATTGAATTACTACGGAGTTACTACTGAATTACAATCGTATCACCATCATTCAACCATTCAATCATTCCATCATTCAATCATTCAAACATTCCATCATTCAATCATTCAAACATTCAATCATTCAATCATTTAGCAATTCAAAATCCCTAAATCAAGTTTCCGCCTACCTTCGCATTAACTCAATTTGAAGCTTAGCCATGAAATCTTTAGATTTTGCAGGTGGTAATTTGTCATTCATTTGAGACGGAGATATTACTTTGAAACTTAAAACCATCTTGTTTCTTCTGCTTGGATCTTTAATGTTTGCACAGGAAAATATTGAATTCAGCGGTTATGGCGCTACCGGCTTTATAATATACAACAGAAACCGGCTGAAAAAATTTAACCAGGAAGTTTACTATGAAGGGAAACTGCAGGCAGACGTTAAAATAAATAAAGATATTGAAGCTCAGGTTGATATGCGCGGAAGTTCTGAGGATGGAAAAGTAACTTTCCGGGAATTCTCTGCAAAGTTTGAGTACTGGAAACACATGAAAATAAAAGTAGGAAATATTAAGAAACCGTTCGGACTTGAACAGCTTGTGAACAAGGAAGAATTAATTTCAATTGACAGAAGCTATATTCAAAGAACTATTTCTGATCTTGGCTATGGCGGCAGAAGCGTGAGTGTAATGGCTTACTATAATTACAAAAAGAAAGATCCTGAATTTCCTTATTCCTATTTCTTTTCTGTAATGAAGGATAATTCCCAGAACAATGGTATAGCCGGAAGGTTTAGCTATCATAATAATGATTTTGTATACTCTGCGAATTACATGTACCTGAATAAGGGAGGAGAAATTCCTTTTAATTCTCATGCATTTTCGGCAGATGCGGGAATTGAAACAGATAATTATTCTCTTAATCTTGAAGTGTTATATGTACAGGATCCGGTTGAAGGTATACGCAGAAAGCAAATAGGAATTGATGATAAAATATTTTTATCAGGGGCAAAGATAAATTCATCTATAGCTTTTGAAATTGGCGGTGATGTTGTAAAGAAAATTGAACCTTCATTGCTGCTGGGATTTTTTGCTCCAAACTCGAAAGAGATGAAATATCATACTCTTGAAGCAATGGGAGGTGTTAATGTTTATTTCGACAAGGATGCAAGGTTAAGACTTTTCGGTGACGGATTGTTTACAAAGTATATCTATAATGATGAATATACAACTATCGGTTCAAGGTTCATTCTTGAAATGCAAATTTTCTTTTAAATCCTTTATGCGGCAAATTTATTTGAATATATTAATATTAAGAGATTGGCTTAAAAAGTCCCTTCCCTTGGGGAAGGTCCGCCTGCGGCGGATTAGGAATGGGCTTTTTATTCTACCTTTACTATTTATTTTAGGGTGTGATTCTCCTGTTGATAATAATCCTGCAGAAAAATTAACTTCACTTGTAAATCTTAATGTTTACATCGCAGATGAATCTTACAAGACATTACTTGAAAATAAAAACTTCAACCTGAACGTACCGGCAGAGATTTTTTATTCTGATAAAAGGTACACGGGAACTATCGAAGCACAGGGTGCCGGTTCAAGATATTTTCCTAAATGGGGATTTACAATAAACCTGACAGACGGAAATACAATTGAAGGATTAACAAATTTCAATTTATCAATCCAGCAATATGATAGGGCTAAAGTAAGAACTAAACTGGCGTCCTATCTTTACAGACAACTTGGATTTTATGTTTTTAATTCTTCCGCGGCTTTTTTAAGAATTAACGATAATAACCGTGGACTGTATCTTCTTACTGAAAGGATTGATGAAAGCTTCTTTGCTGGAAGAGGCCTTAATGTTAACGAACTTGTTAAGGTTGCCTTCGGCGCTAAATTTTCTTTTGCTGATGAAAATCACCTGAGCGATAATTTTGAAAAGAAGATTCCGGATGATAACAATTTCAACGGGCTGGCAGAATTTATTCACGCCCTGGATACTGTTCAGGTAAAAAATATTTTTTCATTGAACAGATATTTTGATATTGAGCAGTACATGCTTTATCATGCAGTTTCAAGTATAATGAACAATACAGACGGATTAACTAATAATTTTTATCTTTATAAAAAAAATGCACGGGAAGCATTTTCAATAATTCCCTGGGACTTCGATAAGACCTTTGACCCAAATGCCGGTTTCGGATTGTACGGAGAGAATGATATTTCAAAGAAACTATTCCGGAGTGATTCCTGTTATGGCATGTATAAATCGCTGGTAAAAAAAGTAATTGATCATTATTTTACGGCGGAGAATCTTTTCCCTATAATAGATTCCGAATATGAAAAAATAAAGGAAGCTTATTATCTTGATCCTTACCTTGGTCTGGCCGGGATGTCTCTTGAGAATGAGATTGGAATTCTGAAAAATTTTATAACTGAAAGGAGAAAACAAGTAGAGGAAATGCTACTAAACAATTAGGAAGATTTAATGTTCAGAAAGTTTTTATTTATTCATATTCAAATCTTTACCGTTATTACTTTATCTCAGTCAATTTCTTTTACTGAAAAAGTAAACCGAACCGGTGAGCACATTTTACAGGGATTGAATGAATCGCTTGAGTGGTATGATGCTCCGATTATGACAGTATTTTTAACCACGCGCTATTTAGAACTTTCCGATAACAATAAAATAAAAATCAAAACACCTTTTTTTGAATCCTCCTTTCAATCTGAAATTGGGAACAGCGGGCACTTTACACTTGGAAGCATTGATAAAAACACGTTGCCGTTTGCAATTATGTTTGCAAGAGGCGCATATGTTTTAGGAAAAGATCTTTTTACAGAACAAGGTTCAACAGCAGAAGCTTACAAACACGCTGCACTTTTTCAGAAATCCTTAATCTATACTTATACGCTTACAGAACTTGTAAAAAATATTACTGCGAGAAAGCGGCCGGATAATTCTGATAGCAAAAGTTTCTTCAGCGGACACGCTTCAACTACATTTACAGCCGCTTCATTTATTTACCGTGAAGTAGACAGTTACTTTGACGAGTGTTCATTAACCGCAAATGATTTTACATTAAGAACAACATTGAAAACCTTATCTTTCGCAACTCTGTATGGCTGGGCAGGATTTGTCGGTTACAGCAGGATTCATGATAACAAGCATTATCTTAGCGATGTACTTGTTGGCGCTGCCGTTGGAATTTTTATGGGCAATATGATGTACCGCAGTTACTTTTCCAATGATGACAGGAAGTTTGATCTTGGTTTAAACTATATTCATACCGTTCCTTCCTTAACCGTGCAGTATAAATTTTAACTTTATTTAATACAAAAAAATTCTCTGCCTTAAATTTTTGCTTGCTCTTATTTGTTCCATAAAGTATTTTGACCGTGAGAAACAAATTCCTTCTTAAATAGAGAGCAAAAAAATGAAAATAAAACTTCCGCATTCGGTAACAAACTGGATTTCCCTTATTGGTGCAACAATAGCATTAATCAGTTTCTTCATGATTCTGTTTCTTTTTGCAATAACCACCTTTCTTAACAGGGGAAGTTCTTATCTTGGTTTGATAATCTATATTGTTCTTCCGGCCTTTCTTATAGTAGGATTAATTCTTATTCCGCTTGGTATGTATTTAAAAGTTCGTAAAGAAAAAAAATTAAGAAGAGAGATAGAAACTAAATGGCCGGAAATAAACCTGAATGATGTCCGTCATCGCAATGCATTCATGATATTCACAATAGGAACAACAATATTTTTATTTGTCTCTGCTATGGGAAGCTATGAGGCATTTCATTACACAGAATCAGTTGAATTCTGCGGAACCACCTGCCACAAGGTAATGTATCCTGAACATACTGCTTACCAGCATTCTCCGCATGCAAGAGTAGCATGTGTGGATTGCCATGTAGGCTCCGGCGCAGATTGGTATGTTAAATCAAAATTATCCGGACTTTACCAGGTTTATGCAGTAACACTCGGCAGTTATCCAAAACCGATTCCAACACCAATAACAAGTTTAAGACCTGCAAGAGAAACCTGTGAAGAATGCCACTGGCCGGAAAAATTTTATGACAGGAAACTCCGCCTTGAAAAACATTATCTTGCAGATGAAACCAATACGGAGTGGGATATAAGTCTTGCTCTTAAAATTGGCGGCAGTCATAGCGCTCAGGGATTACAGGAAGGAATTCACTGGCACATTAACAAGGATATATTAATTGAATATAAAGCCGTGGACAAACAGCGGCAGAAAATTCCATGGGTAAAATATACAAACCTTAAAACGGGCAAGGCAGTTATCTTCGAAGATCAGAATGAACCTTTAAAGAAAGAACAGCTCGACTCACTTGAAACCAGAGTTATGGATTGCATTGATTGCCATAACCGTCCATCCCATAACTATAAACCGCCGGCATTTTTTGTTAATAATGCTTTAACTGCAGGTACAATTCCTGTTGAACTGCCGATGATAAAATCTCTTGCAATGGATTTAACAGGAAAGGATTATTCAACGACTGATTCCGCTATGCTTGCAATTAAGAATGGTATCAATAGTTATTATAAAGATAACTATCCGGATATTTATAACTCTAAAGGACAGCTTGTTAAAAGAGCGATAAATGGCTTACAGGCAGAGTATAAACAAAATATCTTTCCTGAAATGAAAGTTAAGTGGAATGCATATCCGAACAATATTGGTCACCTTGAATTTATCGGCTGTTTCCGTTGTCATAATGATCAGCACACGAGCAAGGAAGGTAAAGTTATTTCGAAAAACTGCAACCTTTGCCACATTATCAATGCGCAGGGCCCTCCGAATAATCTTGAACTTGCGAACGTAAATACTCCGCTTGAATTTAAACATCCTGATGGAGATGAAAGCTGGAAAGAGATGAATTGCGTTGAGTGCCATACGGGATTAAATCCTTAATATAATTTGTGTGCATCCTGAGCGGAGTCGAAGGATGCACTTTCCTTCTTTCAATTCTTTCAATTTCTTTTCATATATTTTCTTCACAAAAAATCTATTCATCACGGAGAAATAATGAAGTTAACCATAATGATATCTGTCTTCTTTTGTTTATCGTTTTGTTTTGCACAGCAGGAAATTTATAAATCAAAAAGCTTCTCAATTCAAAGTGACAAAGTAATCCAGGGGAAATATGAAGCTGTTGCAGAGTCAGATAAGGAAATAAATTCAAACTATGTAAGTGAATTTAAAAGAAAGACGCAGAATAAAATCATTTTTAAATTAGCAATTAACGGACTTGATAATGAAGCAGTCCCGGGGCAGGATCATATTTGGTTTATTACTCCTGTTAATGGGAAAGATACAACAATAACATTTGAATTTGGCAAGCCGGATCCCGTAAGAGATGAAAAAGCAGGGTTGGGTTATTTAAATGAACCGGTTGATCTTTTACTAAAAGTTGATTTTAGTAAAGTGAAAAAAGACTTTGCAGAGAATGGTTTTTATTTAACTTATGATGGAAAGAAAATAACTGCTGATGAGTTTAAAGGACTTTATATTGCCGGCGGAACTGCTCCGCTTACATGGGATTGGAATTCTCTTCCCCAAAGAAAAGATCTTCAACTGATTGATCCGGATGGTGATGGAATTTATGAGATACTTCTTCATATAGAAAAAGAATTTTCTCCGTTGCCCGATATAAAATCAAGCTGGAAATTAAGCAAAGATATTTCCGCTTTGCCCCAATACAAATCCGGTAGCATTTTAGTTGATGCTTTGTATAACATGTCTCTGGAAGAAATGCTGATGGATATACGTGATGACGGCGCTTTTATGGCGGGCGAAAAATGGCCGGGCGTTTGGACGCGGGATGTAAGCTACAGCATTATACTTGCAATGGCAGCAGTTAATCCCGATGCATCAAAAACAACTTTGATGGCAAAAGTTAAAGACAGAAAGATTATTCAGGATACCGGAACAGGTGGCTCGTGGCCGGTTTCATCAGACAGAATGGTTTGGGCTTTGGCTGCATGGGAAATTTATCTTGTTACCGGAGACAATGATTGGTTAAAGAAATCATATTCAATTATTAAAAATTCTGCTGCGGATGATATTGCTACCGTACTTGATCCGGAAACAAAATTGTTCAGAGGCGAATCTTCTTTCCTTGACTGGCGTGAGCAGACTTATCCAAAATGGATGTATCCCAAAGATATTTATCAGTCTAAAAATCTTGGGACGAACGCAGTTCAATACCAGACATATAAAATTCTTGCTGGGATGGCAAAATTATTAGGCGAATCTCCCGATCAATATTTAAAAATTGCCGAGGGAATTAAAGATGGAATGAACAAATATCTCTGGATGAAAGATAAAGGCTACTTTGGGCAGTATCTTTATGGAAGAAATTATTTCTCTCTGTCGCCTCGTTCTGAAGCTTTGGGTGAAGCACTTACCGTTTTATATGATATTGCTGATGAAAACAAGAAAGAAAAAATTATAAATAATACTCCTATTATTGAATTTGGTGTTCCATGTATTTATCCACAGATTCCGGGTATACCTCCATATCATAATGATGCTGTATGGCCATTTGTGGAGGCTTATAAAGCATGGGCATCTGCTAAAGCAGGAAATACAAAATCCGTTGAAGCTTCTCTTGCTGCCATTTACAGGGCTGCAGGTTTATTCCTGACCAACAAAGAAAATTTTGTTGCTTCTTCAGGTGATTATCTTGGTACAGAAATTAATTCAAGCAGACAACTTTGGAGCGTTGCGGGAAATCTTGCTACAATTTACAGAATAATATTCGGTATGGAGTTTACACCTGAAGGTTTGAAGTTTAATCCGTTTGTACCTAAATCTTATGACGGGCAAAAGGAGTTGAAAAATTTCAGGTATAGAAATTCAAACCTTGATATAACGCTGACTGGTTTTGGAAATAAAATAAAATCAGTAAAGCTTGATGGTAAGAATTTAAAGAATGCTTTTGTGTCAAAAGATTTATCCGGCAATCATAAAATAGAAATACAGTTGATAAATATAATTCCTGCCGGTTCTAAAATTAATTTAGTTGAAAACAAGTATGCAGTTGAGACACCACAACTTCATTTAGATGATAACAAATTTAAATGGAATTCTGTTGAAGGAGCAAAAGCTTATTTGGTAATTAAGAACGGTAAGAGATTTAAAGAAACCGAAATGACATATTGTGAAGTTGAAACCGGAGATTATGCGGAATACCAGGTGGCTGCAATTGACAAAGAAGGCTATCAATCATTTCTGAGTGAACCGGTGCCTATCTCTGTAAGGCCTTTTACTATTGTTGAAGCCAAAGGTTTGAAAAAAGAATTGACGAAAAGTTTTATTGATGAGATGAATAGTAAAAAAGCAATGTTTGAGTTTGAATGCGATATAACCGCCGATGGTGATTATTTAATTGATTTCCATTATGCTAACGGAAATGGTCCTGTTAACACAGATAATAAATGTGCAATCCGTTCTTTATTTGTTGATGAAAACAGGATTGGTACTGTTGTATTACCTCAAAGAGGAATGGACAACTGGAGCGATTGGGGATACTCAAATTCAATTAAAGTAAATCTTACAAAAGGAAAACATAAGTTCAGTTTAAGATTTTTAAGTACGGATGAAAATATGAATGTTAAAATTAATTCTGCTATTGTAGATTATTTAAGATTGCAGCCTTTAAAATAATGAAGGCGGGATAACCGGACCCGCCTTCATAAGGGGATTATAGGAAAGGATATCTTATAATGTAGCGTAGAGACTTGATCTGTCCTGTACATATTTATCGTAAATTGCTGTGCATCTTTTTCTTACTTTCAAGTTGTCATCATTATCTGACACAACTTTTACCAAGTACATTCCGCGTGCATCACCTAATTCATACAAAGACAGTGCAATTAAAATTTTTGTTTCAATATCTTTTTCTTTTCTCAATTGAGCCATTAAAGGAAGTACGGCTTTTGATATTTTATATTTACCTGCAAAGTAAATGCAGCTTTTTCTCAATCCGGTGTTCTCCGATTTAAGCCCGTTTAAAAAGTTTTGCTCGGCAACTTTACTAATTGCAGCAACGGAGCCGCAGATATTTCCATTCGTTTGAGCTTTTGTAACTGTTGATGGAATTGCGAACAATAAGGTAATTAACATTATTACCAAATAATTCTTTTGTCTTGTAGCGTTCATCGATTTCATAATTACCTCCGTCATTAGTTTGTTAACACAATTTTGTTTTCTATATGTTAAGACGGCAGGTTTGTATTGAGGTTTCCGAAAGTTTTGTCACGAATTGTCAAAAGATGTCATAGCCCCATCCTGACCTTCCCCCAAGGGGAAGGTGGAAACTTTGTATATATTATTAGTAAAAGTTAAATACTAGATATTCAGTGTTCGGAGTTTCTTGAACTCTGAATATCCAACACCGAATATTGAATTACGAAGTTACTCTGCTGTGCTGATAACATTACCCCACGAGGAGAGGTGGAAGTTTAGTCTTAATATTATTCAGAGTTTTACATTAGTATTTTTTTAACACTGAACAACTAACAGCAAATATCAAATGATGAATTTAAAAAGTCTCCCCCCTTGGGGAGGGAGATTTAGAGAGGGGCTTTTGTTTTTTAATTCTTATAATACTTTAGTGCTTCGGGCAACGACTTTTGAATATCTTTAATTCTTGTTTCGTCACTTGGATGAGTGCTTAAAAATTCCGGTGGCTTTGCACCGCCGCTAAGTTTGGACATTCTTTGCCAGAAAGGTACAGCGAAGTTAGGATCATATCCTGCCATAGCCATAAAAATTAATCCGAGTTTATCTGCTTCGCTTTCATGAAGCCTGCTGTAAGGCAACAGGACTCCAATCTGAGCACCAAGTCCGAAAGCCGTCATATATAAATTCCTTGTAGCCGCAGGTTTTGATTCTAACGCCTTTTCTAATGCTAATCCGCCAAGCTGTGTAACCAAGCCCTGACTCATTCTCTCATCACCATGCCGGGCAATAGCGTGCGCAATTTCATGTCCCATAACAACAGCTAAACCAATTTCATCCTGGGTAACCGGAAGGATACCTGTATAAACCACAACTTTACCGCCGGGCATACACCAGGCATTTACATCTGAACTTTCAATAAGATTAAATTCCCATTTATATCCATCTAATTCTGATGACATTTTATTTTGTGAGAAGTACCTTTCAACAGCATATTGAATATTCTGCCCGACCTTTTTAACCAGTTGGGTATTTGCCTGGTCAGTACTTAGTTTGTTTGATTTTAGAAATGTGCTGTACTCGCTATAGCTCATTGACTGAATTTGTGAAGATGGAATTAAACTTAACTGTTTTCTGCCTGTGAGTGGTACAGTGCTGCATTGATAAAATAACACAGCTACAACAAACAATGCGATAATTCTTTTAAGTGCTTTCATAATAAAAACCCTCGTAAAATATGTTTATATCTTGTGAAAAGATAAGATTGATTGAAATGAAATACAAGCATCAAAGCATCACCAGTCACAGCAAAACAATAAGTGAGACGTTCCACTGGAACGTCTCTTCAAAAAATAATATTAAAAGCCCCTTCCCTTGGGCTTGCCTGCAGCATGCAGGGAATGGGTTTGGGGATAGGTTTTATTTTACTAACAACATCTTTTTAGACGAAGAGAAATTACCGGCAGTAATTTTATATAAATACGTACCGCTTGTTAATCCACCTGCGGCGGAGGAAGCATCAAAATCAATATTGTAAACACCTGAGTTCAATGTTTCATTTACCAATGTAACAACTTCCTGTCCAAGCAGATTATAAACTTTTAATGTAACCAAACCGCTTTCAACAATACTAAATTTTATTTTTGTTGCCGGATTAAACGGATTAGGATAGTTCTGTTCTAATGAAAAGTCTTCTGGCAAAGCATCTACAGTTACAAAGGCTTCTCTGCTGTAAGAATAACTTCCGTCAAAATCAATCTGTTTTAAGCGATAGATATAAGAACCAGGGATGATATTTTTATCAATGAGTATATAATTCGAAAGCTGCGATGTTGTACCTTTACCCTCTATCTTTCCAACATTCAGCCATGCGGATTCACCTTGCTGCTTTCTCTCAATAATATATTCTTTATTGTTAAGTTCTGATGCAGTTGACCATCTTAAAGTTACGTTGAAATTTTCAACTGAGGCATTGAAAGAAACCAACTCAACCGGAACAATTTCCGTAATATCGATACTCCACAAGTCATTCATTAAATAGCCGCTATTTTCAAACGAATATACACCGGCGAACACCCAGAGATTTCCAACTTTATCATTCAACATAACTGCAGAATATTTATTTGCCGGAGTGTTAAGGGAGTCCGGAACATTTTTAGTCCCGTATACTCCTGCCGGATTTTTATTGCTGCTGCCTTTAACCCATGTCCATTGATCAGATTGAATGTTATAGAACCACAGATCATTTAAATCACCTGAAGAACCGGAAGCCGGAAATCCTGAACCGCCAAACAACCAGAGATTGTTAAATTCATCTTTGCAACCTGATGCTGACTGTCTTGATCCCGGAAAATTAGCAGAAGATGGAATGCCTCTGGTTCCATAAATTCCATTCTGATCTCCTGTACTGCCGCCACTTACCCATGTCCATAACCCTGAAGCAACATTGTATTTCCACAGGTCACCCAGAAGTGCATAAACGCTTGCATCATAACCCCAACCGCCAAAGAGCCAAAGATTTCCATCGTTGTCTTTCCACCCAACAGCATCTTGTCTGGCTCCAGGTCTATTATAAGTGGAAGCAATTTTTTTAGTACCATAAGAACCGCCAGGGGAAAATTGATCACCCATTATCCATGTCCAGTTTCCGGTGGCAACATCATATTTCCATAAATCATTTAGCTGGGTTATGTTAGCGGATGAAGTATAACCATAGCCACCAAATAGCCAAAGGTTTCCTGTATCATCAATCCAGGTTGTAGAACCTGCTCTTGCACCCGGATTGTTTGCTGCATTGGCTACTCCAATTGTACCATAAACACCCGGACTGTTAGGAGTGTTACTGCCCTTTATCCATGTCCAGTTTCCGGTGTTAATATCATATTTCCAGAGATCATTATAATAAAAATCATTTCCGATCCAGGACTTTCCTCCAAACAACCAAAGATTATTTGAATTATCAATCCACATCACCGCTTTTTCCCTGCAGGGAGGAATATTATTTGGATCAGCTATACCCAATGTACCATAAGCACCAGCCGGATTGGGTGCTTTGGTTCCATGCATCCACGTCCAGTTTTTTGATTGCGGATTAAACTTCCATAAATCACTGGAGTAACCCCAGTTGGTTGAAATTAAACCATGGCCACCAAAAATCCAGAATTCTCCGGAATTGTCACATACAGCGGCAGGAGACTCAAGACCGGGAGGAGTGTTGGCAGCATCCTCTATTCCTTTGGTTCCAAACGTTCCGGGTGAATTACCTGTGCTTGATCCTTTTACCCATATCCAATCCTGAGCTAACATAGTGACACATAAAAAAGAAATGAAAAGTAACATTTTCTTCATTGCGACACCTCTTGAAAAGTTTATTTAGTCTGAGTAATAACTTTAAGATTTCACTTACGAGGTTCAATCACATAAAGATGTGATAGTATCGCCCTGACTCCTTATGCGGTATTTGGAGTCAGGGATAAAAATTCAGGAAGTTTTATTTTACCAGAACCATTTTCCTAACTGAGTTAAAATTCTTTCCACCTGTTAATGAGATTGCTTCAATATTATAGATGTAAATTCCTGATGCATAATTGCCGGCATTCCAAATAACATTATGGTAGCCTGCGCTTACATCTTTGTTAATTAACTCATCAACTTTCTGTCCCACAACATTGTAAACAGTAATCTTAACATGCGCTGCAGAAGGTAAAGAATATTTTATTGTTGTTGACGGATTAAACGGGTTAGGATAATTCTGTGCTAAATTAAATTGTACGGGAATATACTTCTTGTCTTTCTCAACATCAGTCAGTGGTTCATCGGACAAAATTAAAATCTGTCCGCTGTTTGGAGGGAGTGAAACCGCATAGTTTTTAAGGTCTGTTCCTTTAACTTCCCACGATGTTGTGTTTAAATGATCAACAAGATAAAATGTTGCGTTGGAATCATAACTTATTTTATTCATCGGAACTGAAATGTTTGTGTTCACGGTTGATTCGCTGAAATTAAGATTAACAATAACGTTGCTGTTGCCTTCGGTTCTTAAGTAAGAATAAATTTTATCAGAGGCGCCATTTGTTAATCTTGTAAAATCTCCATAAGCAAGAGCAGGATTATTTTTTCTTATATCAATTAAAGCTTTATAGAAAGGACGCAAACTATAAGGATCGCTCCAGTCAATGTTACCACGGTTTGTTGTTTCGCCAACTTCCTGTCCCGCATATAACATCGGAACGCCGGGAGTTGTTAAAAGCTGAATAGCGGAAACCTGTGTGCTTCCAATACCGTATGCTTTAATAAACCGTTCTTCATCCTGGTTCTCAAGGAATTTAAACGTGAGTGCATTCTGCGGAAAACCGGAACTGTAATATGAAGTAATCCATTTATTCAGATTATCAATGCTTTGAGTCTCTGTTACAACTCCTTTAATAGCGCCAAACCATTTCCAGTCGTAAGCTGCATCAAATTTTTTGTTGAATAATTTTGTCTGCCATGCATCGCCTTCGGCTAAAAGGAAAATATCAGGTTTCATATTTTTAAGGTCACTTCTCCAGCGCTGCCAGTAAGCAGGTCCTTCTTCTCTAAGCGAATCGATTGCCCAGGCAACATCGCATCGGTAGCCGTCAATTTTAAATTCCTGCATCCAGTACTTCGCCATTCGTACAAGATAATCTCTAGTAGTTTGCTGGCTATAGTTAATTGATGGCAAATCCACCCAGGTAAACAGGTATTGGAAATTTTCATTTGCATCCCAGTAGTAGAACGGATAATAAGGAGATGCTTCTTTATATAAATTTGCATCTTTCATAAAAGGATGAAGATCTGAAGTATGCTGAATTACATGATCCATTATAACTCTTATTCCATACTTGTGAGCTTCATTTACAAATTCTCTGAAATCTTCTTTGGTGCCGTAATCTGAAAGTATGTCTAAGTAATTTGTAATCGCGTAACCGGGATTATCCGGGCCCATATTTCCTGTTGATGGATGTACAGGCAGCAACCAGATTCCGTTAACCCCAAGATCTTTTATTTCCTGCATTCTTTCTGTTATTCCCCTGAACGTACCTGATGCATCAAACGTTCGGACAAAGATGCAGTAAAATACTGCACTGTCTGCCCATGCCGGGTGCCAGGTTGAAAAATCAGGTGACGTTGCATTTCCATCCTTAATCTGAATTACAGTTCTTGCCCACGCTGTATCACCATCGCCGTCTTTTACTCTTAATGTAAAATAATATTCTCCCGCCTTTGCTGGTTTGGGAAAGGATGTTGGTGTACCAATATTATTAGTAAACTTAATTTGTTCCGGATTGTCACTATCCTGGTACCAGTTGAACATCAGACTTGTACCGTCAAGAGAATATGAACTATCTCCCCGGAGTTCGATTGAACTTCCTGAAATGTTTGAATAAATTTTTGCAACGGGAGCATGATCAACAATATAATTATAAATAACCTGGCTGCTCTTGCTTATAAGACCGTCACCATAACCAACAGTAGCATAAACTAAGTTGGAACCTTCAGCCAACGGAACCATGACTTCAAATTCATGCTGGTCATTAACTTTAACATTTTCTCCCCACCAGCCGCAGTAAACATAAACATCTGTTCCTGAAGGTACATCAGCAAAGCCTTTTACTTTTACAGGCTGGTATAAAAGATCTCCGCCGCTTGCATACAATTTAATTTGCGGAGCAGAACCTAAACCTGAGTTAATATCTGTCGGTAATACTGCACCGTAACCTCTCTCTTCACTTCCAATAACTGCAATGCGTGGCCCGCCGGTTTGATCTGCTGAACTGTAATTACTTAGCAGCCTTTCCTGGAATCTTGTATCTGAAAAGAAAGTAACATCATAAACGTCAGGATCTTCTTCTATATCTGATGCACCGTTTGCTGCAGCAGCTTCAATAGTGCCGTCCTGGTTTTTAAGATACGAATATGCTCCGAAGTACCATTCATTTTTGTAAGTGCCAAGAACGGTCTCAAGCAAATTTAAAGGAATAGCAAAACGGAATTCATTATTTGCAATACTTGCTTCATCAGGTGAAATATACATTGCGCTTGCCAGAGGATCTCTCATTGTATAAAGAATATTTTCTGTGGCGGGATTGAGATAATCTGAATTAGGTGGAGCAATTATAGCAAATACACCATATCCGTTCCACTCGGGAATTCTCAACTCAACCGCATCAGGTGCTTCAACATATTCACCGCTTAGTTTGTTTACTAATCCAAAACCAATTCTGGTATTCTTTGTAATCAATTCCATTTTTATAATGATAATGAGCGAATCCAGTGTTGAATTAGCCTGTATATTTAACTCACGTATGTCTGCACAGTTCGCAGTAATTCCATAAGGATAAGTATAAGTGCCTGTTCCTTTGTCATCATTCTCCCCGTCAGGATAGTGAAAGCCGCTGTTGGCAGGATAAATTCCAAATGTATAATATGAAGTCCAGGAATTATTTCCATGGTCATCTTTACCATTCCATTCAACGACGTGTCTACCTTCAGCAGGATTCATAACTTTAGCTTTCACTTCCACCATATTCCCGATTGCAGTTTTTGTCGGGCGTAAAATTGAGCCGTCATACTTTAAGAAAATACCGGATTGATTAATTGCATAAGCTGAATCGCTTGGATGAAGATAAGCTTTAATCTCAATGCTTGAAAGGGGAGAGGTATAGCTCATTCCCGAAGCGGGTGTAAAGTTTTTATATCTTGATCTCGGATCGAGTGTTTTTGTAATCGTTGTTCTGTGTCGCGAAGATAAATTCGGGTTATCAGGATCATTAATATAAGAGCCGCCATTTACAATGTAAGTGTATTGTTCTTCCTGTCCAACCATTAAATCTTTAGTAACAGAATAAACTCCATTGCTGTCAACCATTTCATCCAACCCTTCAGTGTTAAATGTAGCTTTTAATCCTACGTTTTTAACTTCACTTTGAAAATTGAAGCTTGGGCTTTTAGAATCAAATACAAAAGTATAGGGGGCAGTACTTATACCGCTTGCAATTGAAAAAGTCGTAGTCTGCTCATTGGAATTCCCGGCGGTATTATAAATTTTTACAGTAGCAGTATGAGTGCCGGGTAAAAGCTCATCGGTTAAATTATAAGTAAAGATTTTTGAGGCAGCATCATAATAATCTTTAGCATTAGGAACAGCAGTGCCATCAAGTGTAAATTCTATCTTATCAACATCAAGCTGACTTTGGTTTGCCACAGCAAAGTTTGCCATAAAAACCGGTTTAGTGTTTGATGTAACGGATCCGTTCTTCGGAAGCAGATAATAAATCATCGGGTCGGTAACGTCCATATAAGAATCATTAAAAGGACCGCCGAAATTTGAATTGAGCGGATCAGTAAAATAACCGGTTACACCGCTTTGCCCAACGGTGTCAATGTACTTTACAATTTTATATGTATAAGATCCGGGTTGAAGTTCCAGCGTTACTTTCCAGAGGTTCGGCTCAACTTCTTTCATTTTATAAACGCCGTTTAACCACCCGTTCATACTTCCGTTAACCCCGATTCCGGAATCAGTAGGACTTAAATCCCATGTAAACCTGAATTCAATCGGAACTGCAAGAGGGTCACCGGGAGTAACCTGGGCAAAATTCAAACCTGTACAAATAAATAAAAGAAAAGATAAAAGCAGGTAATTAGTAAATCTTAAATTCATAACTCCTCCTTAAATAAAATCACTGCCTTAAAATCCGAAAGTTTATTTATTGATTCAATATAAAAACGGTGGAAAAGAAAATTTGTATGGTAACCCAAATTTACTAAAGAGAAAGCATTCTTCGAATTAAAAAAATTACAACGCTAAAAATGATTTTAATAAATTCAGCCGGATATGACCTGCAAAGGGAGAAAAATAAATCCTCTCATCTAATGAAATAAAATAAACATGAAAGATGTCTAATATTCAGTATTATCCTAAATAAAGAAAATATGTTACAAAAAAGGAAAAGCTATGTTAAGAATAAAAGATTATGTATTACTGGTATGTTTGTGCTGTGCCGCCCTGTTTATTGCATGTAACAAGTCAACGGAACCTGAAGATAAGACAACTACATCAGGTGCGGATACATCAACTGCAAATGTAAGCGACCATGAAGACAATGATGATTATACGTGGGATGTCGCCAGCGCAATTCCTGTTGTTTTGAACGGTGCTTCCATTACATCAAATGCAAGCGGTGTAACCGTAAGCGGAAGCAAAGCTACAATTAATGCAGCAGGTGTTTACAAACTGAGCGGTTCACTTACAGACGGACAGATAATTGTTGAAGCCGGTACTGATGCAGTTGTAAAACTGGTTATGGACGGAGCAAATATTACTTGTTCCAACAGTGCGCCTGTTTATATTAAAAGTTCTAAAAAGACAATTTTAATTCTTGTGAAGAATACAAGCAATTCTCTAACTGACGGAAGCACGTACGTCTTGGAAAATTCTGCAGTTGATGAACCTAATGCAGCTTTGTACAGCAAATCAGATCTTTCGATTGCCGGCGAAGGTTCGCTTACGGTAACAGGAAAATATAATGATGGAATAGCAAGCATAGATGGATTTATAATTAACGGCGGAAAGATTACTGTCAATTCACTTGATGACGGAATTCGCGGAAAAGATTATATGATTGTTAAAGCCGGTGATATTTCAGTGACAGCAAAAGGCAATGGAATAAAATCAGACAATGCTGAAGATGCTTCAAGAGGATATGTTTCTATTAATGATGGAACAGTTACTATCACAGCAACAGGTGATGGAATTACAGCACAAACTGATGCCATTATAAACGGAGGTACTCTTAATATTACAACCGGTGGTGGCAGCGGTAAAACAGTTTCGGGAACTGCATCTGCCAAAGCACTTAAGGGAATTGTAAGTACAATAATTAATGGTGGAGTAATTACTGTAAGCGCTGCAGATGATGCAATTCACTCCAATGGCTATGTAAAAATAAATGGCGGCACATCTTCTGTCTCTTCCGGAGATGACGGGATTCATGCAGATGCTGCCGTTGTAATTAATGGCGGGCAGACAGATATTACAAAATCTGTTGAAGGCGTTGAAGGTCCTGCAATTACTGTTAACGGCGGAACGCTGAACATAGTTTCTACAGATGATGGTTTTAATGCAACAAAAGGAGACGGTGGCGAATCCAATGACGGAAGTACCTTAACTCTGAACGGCGGTAATGTTTCCGTTAACTCATCAAACGGCGACGGACTTGACAGCAATGGTAATATAGTAATGACTGGTGGGACAGTAGTAACTCATGGACCAAAATCCAATCCCGAAGTCGGAACGGATTATAACGGTACATTTAATATTTCAGGTGGTTTGCTTGTTTTGACAGGTCCTAATTCAGGAAATATGATTGAGGCAACAAGTACAAGTTCATCACAATACTCAGTTAAGGCTACATCAAGTTCATCTCTTACAACAACAAATCTATTTCATGTTGAAGATGAAAGCGGGAATGATATTGTCACTTTTAAGCCGGTTAGAAATGCATATTATATCGTCTTATCTTCACCAAATTTGAAAAGCGGTGCCACTTATTCAATCTATATAGGTGGATCTACAACCGGAACTGAATTTCATGGTTTGTACACCGGTGGATCTTACTCCGGCGGTACACTTAAAAAGACTTTCACTGTTTCCGGTAAGGTAACAAGCATTTCATTTTAAAAATAAACTTGTGAACTACAGTTAACTAAATCTCCCTTATTAGTTACTGGCTTAATAGAAACGGGCAGATAAATTTTATTTGCCTGTTTCTGTTTTATGGGAAGGCCTAGGCGCCCTTCGACTACGCTCAGGGTAAAGGTGGAGATGAACAGCGACTTAATTGGAAATTGGGAAATGGTAATTGTCCCGCAAATTTATGAGACGAAGGCTTACGGGATCAGCCTTAGCCAGGGGCTAATAAATCTGGCTGAGTAATTGCGAGTTGTTAATTCATCAAAAAGAGGTTACTTGCAACCTTGCTTCCTTGCAACTTTGCAACCTTGCGTGCTTGACTGGTTGCGTGATTGAATGATGGTAATACAATTGTAATTCAGTAGTAACTCGATGGTAATTCAATTGTCATTTGTGGTCATCTATCGTCATTTATAATTCACAACTGAATTCTGTCTTCTGAGTCCTGAATTCTGTTTTCTCAGTTCTACTTTGAACTTTAATTTACTGTGCTGTGCACAAGGTTTATTCCTGTGATACTATACTTAGGTTAAAAAAAATGTATTATATTTGCGCACATAGTTCATTCAAAACAAATTTGTGGTGTTCAAAATGAAAAAGTTATTAGTTTCCTCTTTACTTTTATTAATAATGGGATTTAATGTAAATACTTACCCGCAATTTCTGGATAAGCTTAAAGATAAAGTTAAAAAGGAAGCAGAAAAAAAAGTTTTTGATGAAACAAATGGAAAAAAAGAAGAGAGCAAAAAGGATACAACAGTAAAATCAAACGATAAGACCAAAGTTGAAAAAGAGAATAAAGTTGATGAATCTATTGTGAAAGAAGATAAAAATACTCCGCTTATTGCCACATCAAAATATGATTTTGTCCCTGGTGATAAGATTATTCTATTTGATGATTTCAGTCAGGATGCGGTTGGTGATTTCCCGGCATTATGGACTGCAAATACTCCCGGTGAAATTAATACGTTAAACATCGCCCCCGGCAACTGGTTCAATCTTAATAGTACAGACGGAAATTATTTTTTGCTAAAGAATATTGATTTCCCCAAGAATTTTATAATTGAATTTGATATCGTTCCAAAGAAAACCGGCGGACGTATTGCGGCTGGACTTGTGTTATACGGAGAAGATAAACCGAAAGAAATGGATAACAGTGCTTATCCCGGAAATGGCGGTATATTCATATCAATTGAAAAAGAAAACTGGAATACTTATGGATACAAGAAAGGTGAAAACGAACAGATCAGGGGAAACTCAAAGATAAATCCCGTTGAACCGGAAAAAGTAAATCATGTAATTATCTGGGTGCAAAACCGCCGGGTAAGGATTTACCACAAGGAAGCAAAAGTACTTGATATGCCGACAAACATTTATTCAGACATTAAGCTTTCTAAGGTAAGTTTAAGGTTAGCCAGAGGTGCATCCTGCGGGTCATACATAACGAATTTCAAAATTACTGATGCATCACCCGATATGAGAAGCAAGCTTCTTACCGAGGGAAAGATTGTTAGCTACGGAATATACTTTGATGTAAATTCAGATAAGATAAAACCGGAATCTGCCGGAACCATTAAAGGTATTGCAGATATACTAAAAGAAAATCCAAACGTTAAAATAAAAATTGTTGGACATACAGATGCTGACGGCGAGGATAAGTCAAATCTTGATTTATCAAAACGCCGTGCTGCTTCGGTTAAAAATGCCCTTGTAACAAGCTTTGGCATTGACGCAGCTTTGATTGAAACGGATGGTAAAGGTGAAAGCGAACCGGTGGCTCCAAACGACAATCCGACAAACAAAGCGCTGAACAGAAGAGTAGAGTTCATTAAAATGTAAATGCGGATGCGGGCATTCATCCTTGCAGCTTTGCAACCTTGCATTCTTTCACAATTGAATGATTGAATGATGGTGACACAGTTGTAATTCAATTGCCATTCGCTAACGCGTCATTAGGTTGACATTATGTTGAAAAAGGCGAAGGCTAAGCCTGACTGCCGCAGGCAGGGTGGAGAAGAACAGCGACTTAATTGGTAATTTGAAATTGGTAATTGGAAATTTTTTCCTACTTTAAGTAAAGTTAGTTGGTTACTCTTAATTGAAGTGTGACTTGCAACCTTGCACTCTTGCCTGCTTGCATCTTTGCCAAGTTGAATGATAGTAATTCCATGGTAATTAATTCACTTTTCACCGTTGACAGTTCACCACATAACAGCTGATAATGTTGTTCAAACTTTTAAACTTTCACAAATTCTGTTTGACTCTTGCCGCCGAAACATTTAATTTGCTCACAAGTTTTACGGGAGTAAAATTTTGTTACTCTGGTTTTCATCCCATGGTACTTGTGCACTTAAGGTTTCAGAGAGGGGAAAGACCATACTTGCCCCAACATTTACTACTTAGAAAAAGCAGAACGAAAATATAAATTGGTTATTACATAACTCTGTTTAACAGAATACATTCTTTGCCAGAAGCCTGCTGGAAGAAATGCGGCGAGCATGTTTATGTATATGCCCACAGGCAACTATGTTAGTTAAACATAAGTAATGGTTATAAGTTTTGATAAAATATTAGAAAAGACCATTTCCGTCACTTATAAAGGACTTGTAATAAAATCACTATCCGAACAATTAGTCTCAATATTCCATTGGCCGTCAAGGTCCATACCTTGACAATGGTTAATGATAAACGGTGTTGTTATGGAATATTTCTTAACAACCCGTAAAATATTTTTCACATAAATAATCGTTTAAATATGGAGGAGCAATTGGATTCAATAGATGAAAGAATTAATGAGATAAATAAGAAAAGAAAATGGGCGAATGGGAAATTAATAAAATCTAGTTCTAAAGTTTTTAAGATAATCCAGGAACTGGAAAAAGCGACTTTTGCTGACGGCTCATTAACAAAAAAACAAAAGGAATTAATTGCCGTCGGAATTAGCGTTATAACTAACTGCGAGTCCTGCATGCAGTGGCATATATCTGAGGCTGTGAATGACGGCGCAAGTGAGCAGGAAATTCTGGAAGCAATTGAAGTTGCATTTGAAATGGGAATTGGTCCTGCAACGGTTAACGGGCGGTTTGCTCTTGAAGTTATGGATTCTTTATTTCATAAAAAGTAAAGCATAGCAAATGATTTTATGAAAAAATATCTGCTGCTGTTTGGAATTATTATTTTCATACTTGCCGGATGTAAGAAAGAAAGCAATCCTGTGTCTAACGATAATGAAAATAATCCGGTGGTAAGTGATACCGGGAAGTATCCTGTTGTTGTAAATAGGTATCTGGTAATTGATAGTTTGAAAATTAATGCAACAGTTAAAAAATGTTTGTGGTGGGATACAATTGCTACCGCCGTTACACTAAACTTGACTGTTCATTTTCAGGGGAAAGAAGGAAGATTCAGCGGCTTTTCAGTTTGCCCCGGTAAATATTGCAACGTTCTTCTCTTGGAAACTCGCACACCAATACCCGTTGGGCAACAAATTGTCTATGACGATGAATACTGGTTCAGGGACTTGTTTGAAGGACAGGATTCAATTTTTGTAAAATATGGGTTCGGCGGAGTGTTCTATGGAATTGATGATACCACAGCAAACGCAGACAGGTTTTCATTTGATGACAGTGCCTGGGTAAAGATACAGAGATGATACTCATTTGTATAGTTACGCAGAGCAGCAAATAAAAATTATGATGAATGCAATCAATCAAATAAATAGAAAGGGAACATGGAATTATTTACTAAGCGCCTTTTAATTATTGCTTCCATCGGTCATTTCATCGTGGCGATGCTGCATTATGTTATGCCATTTCTTGGTCCGTGGGCATATGCATATTTCGGCGCACCGGAACTAACCAAAATGGCAGAAGCCGGTTCACAGCTTCCGGCAATTGAAGCTTTTATTCTTGCAATCATCTTTTCAATCTTTGGATTCATGGGCTTATCTGCTGCGGGAATCATTCAGCATCTAAAAATTATCAGGAATATACTTTGGGTGGTAGGAAGCATTTATATGCTGAGAGGTCTTTTGGTTATAGTGCAGATATATTTATTAGCGCAGGGAACAGAGACACAAATTAAAGATATAATTTATTCTTTAGTCTCTCTTGTAATTGGTGCAATCCAGTTGCTTGGTCTATGGTTTAGCCGGGATGTTAAATTGTCGACACAGTTTAATAAAGTCTGACCGGTAGTTTATTTACTATTCATGCTCTTAATTAATGATTTTTGTTGAATGATAAAAATGTCAATATAACCTACGGAATTATCCAAACGTCATACATAGCGTAAAAAGAGGAGTCTCATGAGTAGTATATTTAAATTCGGGGAAGATGTTGAGGGATATAATATTCCTGTATTAAATGAGCGTGAAGTAAGAGCTGCTGCAGGACTTTTATTTGTTATGATGTTTGTTGCCATTTCAACCGCTGCAATTAAACAGGATTTTTCATTGCTTAAATACTCGATAATAATATTCCTTCTTGATTTTATAATCCGTGTTTTTGTGAATCCGAAATATTCGCCCACATTAATTTTAGGACGCCTGATTGTAAGAAACCAGGTTCCTGAATATGTAGGTGCACCGCAGAAAAAGTTTGCATGGGCAATCGGTTTTTCGTTAGGTGCAATTATGTTTGTTCATTTGATAGTTGTGAATGCCTACAGCCCTATAACCGGGATTATATGCTTTATCTGCCTTGTGTTCTTATTCTTCGAAACATCTTTCGGTATCTGTCTTGGCTGTAAATTTTATCCGTTGTTCTTTAAAGAAAAAGTGCAGCTTTGCCCGGGTGAAGTCTGCGATATAAAAGCTAAACAGGAAATTCAAAAAACATCAGCCGCACAGGTGGTTATTGTTTTGGTATTCGTCGCATACATTTTTGTGTCCGCATTTTTATTTAAGGATAATTTCAGCAAGCAACCATATGATTTATTTGGAATAGACAATCCTGAACGATCCGAATTGCAGAAACAAAACTAGTTAAACAAAATATTTAAGGTGATGAAAAAAATAAAAGGACTTATCAGGCTGCTCCGGTTTGAACTACCGTTCTCAGCCGGGGTGTGTGTTGTGATGGGTCAGCTTTTGGCTCTTGGAAAATTTACATCACTTGTTGTAACCGTCTTTGGTTTTGCATCAGTATTTTTTATATCAGCTTCTATACTGGTGTTAAATGATTACTTTGATATTGAAACGGACAAAGTAAATGCCCCACACCGGCCAATACCTTCAGGACTTGTAGCTCCCGTTGATGCGCTGATGTTCTCAATCATCCTGATGTTCGCAGGCCTGTTTCTTAGTTATATGATTAGTATTGCCACATTGATTTGTTCGGTAGTTTTAATAATCATCGGTTTTCTCTATAACAGAAAGTTAAAGAAGAGCGGCTGGCCGGGAAATGTAATGGTGAGCTTTTCAGTTGGAATGACGTTTATTTACGGTGGTATTTCAGTTGGATTACCTTACAATAAGGAAGTAATTGTCTTTGCATTAATTGCTGCACTAATTGATCTTGGCGAAGAAATTGCTGCCGATGCCATGGATATGGATGGTGACAAACTTATAAATTCCAATTCGCTTGCAATAAAGTACGGTAAACAGGCAGCGCTTAAAACAAGCAGTTACATATTCATTTTGGTTATTCTGCTTACTTCTGTTCCGTTTATTTTAAACTGGTTCGCAGCAATTTATCTTGTTCCTATACTGATTATGGATACAGCTATTGTTTATTCATTGCTTAAACTATTAAAGTCCGAAAATGATAAAGGGCGTAAATACATCCGCTGGATTTATCTTGGAGCAACATTCGGAATAATTGTATTTGTTATGATAAAATTTATTAACGGATAAAATAATTTGAAAAAGTAAACAATAAACAGTATACTAATGGCCATCAAAATGCTTAATAAGGTTTAACGGGAATTACATGGACTGGGAAATCAAAATTGATCAGGGAGATCAGTATGTGGGTGTTAGCACTACTGGCATTGCTGATACAGAGAATTCATTAAAAATGGCAAGGGCAATTTTTCTAGAATGCCAGCGATTAAAAATAACGCGGGTTTTAATTGACCATAAGAACCTTGAAGATGTCGTCGGAAGCATGCCGGATATTTACACACGCCCCAAGGAATTCCATAACATTGGTGTACCTGTAATAATGAGGATAGCGGTGGTTATAAGGAAAGAGCATTGCGAACATTTTAAATTCCTGGAATTGGTGCTGAAGAACCAGGGATTTAACTATGCATTATTCTATAAAAAGGATTTAGCCCTGAATTGGTTGTTAGATTGAAAGTTCAACCATTCTGAAACCTTCAGTGTGTTAATACAATAATGGAAGTAAAAGAATAAATTATTAACTACGGGTATCTAGAAAATATTCTGAGGTAACCCTAGGTAATTGTATTTTAATCTTATTAACATTTTTTTAAATTGAATCTTGACTCGTGTTAAAAGATTCTCTATGTTTGACATACCAAACGGTCGGTTTATGAATAAAACCAAAGAACACATACTTAATACCTGTTTCAGTCTTTTCCTTAGCAAGAGTTTTAAAGAAGTTACCATGCGGGAAATTGTAAGTGCAACAGGTCTTTCAAAGGGCGCATTCTACCATTATTTCAAAAGTAAAGAACAACTTTTTATTGAAGTGGTGAATACCTTCTATTTTGACAAAATGGTAATTGATTACGGGAAATTAAATAGTGATTCCCTCTTGAAGTTTTATCACGAGTATGTTGATCTGATTAAAGAATACATGGTTGCTTTTAAATCCTTTATTAATTTTAACGATCCAAAAGCTCATATAAATTACTTAACAATGATGTTTGATGCGCTTAAGCTTTTTCCCGGATTCAGAGAGAAAGTAAAAGAACATCACAAACATGAACTTAATGCCTGGATTTCGGTTATTAAAAAAGCCCGGAAAGCGGGCGAGTTTTCCTCGCCAATGTCTGATACGCAAATAGCAAGATTCTTTATATATACAAATGACGGAGTAAGTTTGCACCATTTACTGCATGGAAATCTTAACGTTGCCGTTACTGAGATGCTTAAAATATGGAATACTTTCTATAAAGAACTTAAAGATTGATCAAATGTCTTTGATATTGATGAAAGTTCGATCTTTATAAAAATATTAGTAAGAGTAGCTCGTCTTACTTGTTGCATTATTAATCTAACTGTTTAAGGAAGTTAAATAATTCGTAGGACTACAGAGGTGGCTTATGATTAGAGTCAGGTCTTTTTGTGTTATTTTTTTATTGATTCCATTTTGGTTGGGTTCTTTACATGGGCAAAGTGAAAAAAGGATTGTTCATTTATCCTGGAAAAATGTAGTTGATATTTCCCTGAAAGATAATCCCGATCTCAAATCAAAAATGCTCGATTATGAAGCCCAGAACCTTGAAACATGGAAAGCACTTACTTATTTCTTACCAACTTTCAGCTACCAGGGAATAGCGCAGAAAAGCATTGAACTTCCGGTTTATGTTTTCATGGGACAAAGATTTGTAGTAGGTACACCTTATACCTTCCAGCATTCACTGCTTCTTTCTCTTCCTGTTTACATAGGAGGCAGCAGATGGTATAACCATGATATTCAAAGCAACCTTAAAAAATCTCTTAGCGAAGAATTAAAAGGAAAGGAAGAAGAAACTGTGTTGAATTCTATGCAGGCATACTACGGTATTATTCTTTCCGATGAGCTGGCAAAATCTGCAGAGGAAGCGGTTAATGTAGCTAAACAAAATTTAGAGCAGGTACAAAAATTTTATAATGCCGGAACAGCAACTGAATTAGATTTACAGAGAGCCAAGGCGCAATATTCTTCTACACTTCCTATGCTTGAATCGGCTTTATCAAATAAAAAGCTTTCCGCTCAAAAATTAAAAACACTGTTGGATATTCCACTGCAAGATTCACTTGTCGTTGATGATGTCCTGGATAAATCAGATTTTCTTAATGAGTATTCCGGTATCTCTCTTGATGAATTTAAAACTCTTTCAAAAGAAAACAGAAATGATATTAAAGCACTTGATTTTAAACGGGAAGCAATTAAAGATGGAGAAAAAATCGCACTCGGTCAATTTACACCAACTATAAATATAGCTGCAAGTGTAGATCATGCAGCACCGTTGGAAAATACTAAAGTAAGATGGTCTGATTATATACGTTCGAAATCGGTTACTCTTTCATTATCCTGGCCTTTGTTTGAAGGAGGCAGAAGAATTCTTGATTACCAGATCGCAAAGATTAAAACCGATCAGATGGATTTACTAGTTAAGCAGGCGAATATGGGAATTGAACTGGACGTTGAGCAAAGCTATTATAACTTCATTGAATCAGCAAGAAGTTTACAAAGTCTTAAGGATGCGTTGGATCAGTATAAAGAAAGTCTCAGAATTTCTAACCTGTTGTACACACAGGGAATGAGCAGCCAGTTAGATGTTTTAAATGCACAGCTTCTTTATACAAAAAGTAAAATTGATTACCAGCAGGGAATCTATAATTACAATATAAGCCAGCTAACTTTATTAAAATCGGTTGGTTTATTAGATAAAATCTGGAAATAAAGTTTTTAAAAATTTACCGCTTTGCGGGAGGATAAAATGAACAAGAGAATATTTGTTTTACTTTCACTTACATTGCTCGCGTTTGCCGGTTGTTCACAAAAAGAAGAAGAGACTACTGAAAAGTCAGTTCCTGTTAAAATATACCAGGTTAAATCAGAATCAATTTCAAAATATATTCGTGCAACAGGTACTATAACCGGTGATGAGGATGTAATCCTTTATAGTAAGGTTGCCGAAAGGATTGAAAAAATAAATTTTGTACCGGGGCAGTCAGTTGCAAAAGATCAGATTCTTTTAGTACAAAAAAATGATATTCTTAAACAGGGATTGGATATAGCGAGTGCTTCTTTGAAAACAGCCGAAGCACAATCAAAATTAGCCACTATAGAATTTGATCGTTTAAGCAAGCTTCATTCGGAAAAGGCAATTAGTCCGCAGCAGTTTGACCAGTCAAAGACCGCGAAGGAAACCGCAGAGCACGCGTTCGAGCAGGCTAAATCAATGTATGAACAGGCAAAAGAGCAATACGAGAATAGTTTTGTTAAAGCTCCTTTCGGCGGTGTTGTTGCGGCGGTTTATGTCGAAAAAAACCAGACAATAAATATCGGTCAGCAGGTTATCCAGATAATCTCACCTTCAAAAATGAAATCGAAAATTTATTTAACGGGTGAGGATGTTCAGAATGTCAGGAACGGTCAGAAAGTGCAAATAAAATTTCCAACAATTCCAAATCAGGTGTTTGAAGGAAGAGTAGATAAAATCAATGCCGCAATTGATCAGGTGTCAAAATCACTTGAGGTTGAAATTGTCCTGATTTCAAAGGAAAGCAGAATTAAATCCGGAATTTTCGGTGAGTTTTTTATCGAAACCGAAAAGAACATTAACAGTCTCGTTATACCGGAAGTAGCATTAATTCCCCAGACAGAAATTAAGATTGACCGGCAAACCGGTCTTCAGAATACGTTTAAGAAATATTATGTGTTCGTTCTTGAGAACAAAAAAGCAAAAATGAAAGAAGTAAAAACCGGCATTGCAAATAATGGTCAGATAGAAATTACGGAAGGACTTAACACCGGAGAGTCAGTAATAATCATCGGGCAGAATATCGTAAAGGAAGGTCAAAACGTTAATGTAATTGAATAAGGAAACTGAAATTATGTTACTTACAAAATTTTCAATTAAAAGACAGATTACACTTGTAATGATTTACGCGGTGATAATCATTTTTAGTTTCTTCTCCTTTTCACAATTGAAGATAGATTTCTTTCCGGATATAACTTTTCCTTTTGCGGGAGTAATAACAAGCTATACAGGTGTTGGTCCCGAAGATATTGAAAACCTTATAACAAGACCGGTGGAAGAAGCAGTTTCATCTGTAAAGAATATTGAAAAAGTAAGTTCACAGTCTTTCAAAGGTTCTTCGGTTGTTATGCTTGAATTTAAGTATGGAACCGACATGGATAAAGCTGAAAATGATATAAGGAAGAATCTTGATTATATAAGGGATTATTTACCAACTGATGCAACTGAGCCGGTTGTTTTTGTCTTCGATCCGTCTATGATGCCGATAACCTATTTCAGCATAAGCTCTCCATATCTTGGTCCCGCTGAACTTAGAAGGTTATCAGAAGATAAGATTGAACCTTTGCTTGAAAGAGTTGACGGTGTTGCATCAGTTCAAACAATGGGCGGGCAACAAAGACAAATTAACATAAGTATTAATCCGGTACTGCTTGCTTCATATGATTTATCTCCCAATGATGTTATGATGTCAATTCAGCAGGGGAGCGGTTTAATGCCTGCCGGGGCTATTCAAACCTCCGGTAAAAATTATAACCTACGTGTCCTAAGCGAATATTCGTCGCTGGATCAAATAAAGAAGACTATTATAACATATAAGAACGGGGTGCCGGTTTATATAAATGATGTTGCAAGTGTGGAGGATGGTTTCAAGGAAAACACAAACGAAGTTAGAGCAGATTACGGTGAAGGTGTAATGTTGTTTGTGATGAAACAATCTGATGCTAATACTGTTCTTACATGCAGAAAAGTAAAAGAAGCTGTTCCTGATATTATTGCAAGCCTGCCGCAGGGAACAAAGGTAAGTATAATGTGGGATCAATCTGATTTCATCATGCAATCTGTAACCAACCTGCGGGACTCGGCAGTAATCGCATTTATTTTATCCTTTGCAGTTTTGTATTTCTTTCTGCTTAATATACGCGGCAGTATTATAATGGGCGTATCAATTCCACTTTCCGTAATAGCAACATTTGCCGTTATGTATGCTGCTAATATTACTATGAACATAATTTCGATGGCTGGCCTTGCTCTTGCAATCGGAATGCTTGTCGATAACTCAATAGTTGTTCTTGAAAATATTTATCGACATCATGAAATGAATGAGAGTTTAATTGATTCGGCTGAAATCGGGACAACTGAAGTTGGTATGGCAATAACAGCTTCAACATTAACTACAATTTCAGTTTTCGTTCCTGTTTTATTTGTGCCTAACATTACCGGGCAGTTGTTCAAAGATATGGTGCTCACAATTACATACAGCCTTTTAGTTTCTTTAATTGTAGCCGTTACATTTGTTCCAATGATGGCAACAAGAATACTAAAACGAAGTTCTAAAAAGAAAGATAACCGGTTTACAAAAATCAAAGATAGGATGTCTGGATGGTTAATTAAGATGTCCGATAGTTACAGCAAAGCTTTGCACTGGTCAGTCTATCATAAAAAAACGGTTTTGATTTCAGTAACGATTCTTTTCATTTTATCATGCGGATTAGCTGCTTTACTTGGCGGAGAATTTCTGCCAAAGTCAGATCAGGGAATTATTGATGTTCTTTTGGAATCGCCATCAGGAACACCAATTGAGCAAACAAGAATTTATGCTTACAAAATTGAAGACATTGTAAAAGAAGTCGTCGGTGAAGAAAATTTTGAGTCAATGGCAATATTTTATGGTGAGAGGGAAGGGCTTGCAGCATTCGGAATGACGGCAAGTACTATAGAATTGTTTTTGAAACTGAAACCAAAAGAACAAAGAAAAACTTCCCAGTTCGAAATACAGGATAGATTAAGAGAAAAATTTGATAAACTGCCCGGTGTTACATACGCATTTCAGGAGAACGCATCATTTTCAACTGAAAAAGATATTGAAGTTAAAATCTTAGGATTTGATATAGCAGGAGCGAAAGTAATTGCAAATGAATTAAAGCGTAAGATGGAAAAAGTAAAAGGTTTGGTTGATATTTCTCTTAATACAAAAGAAGAAACTCCTGAACTCCAGGTTCATCTTAACAAGGATTTATTGAATCATTATAATTTAACTACGCTTCAGGTTGCAGGTAATATCTCAACTGCAATCCAGGGAAAAGTCGCATCACAATTCCGTGAACAAGGAGACGAATATGATATCTATGTTCAGTTTGCCAAAGAATACCGCAACAAAAAAGAGTCGTTGGAGCAAATTGAACTTGCTTTACCAACAGGCGGCAGAATAAAGTTAAAAGATGTTGCAACAATTGCAGAGGAACAGGCAAGCCCAACAATTTACAGGGAAAATCAAAACAGGTTTGTATCTGTTGGATGCGGATTATCGGGTATTGACCTTTCTGCCGCAGTAAGCGAAATAAAAAAAATTATTGCATCCACACCTGTTCCGTCTGAATACCAGGTGGTTCTTGGAGGCACTGCAGAAGATCAGCAGGAAGCATTCTTCTATTTGGGATTAGCTTTTATTGCTGCAGTGTTATTGGTTTATATGATAATGGCTTCTCAGTTTGAATCTCTGGTGGATCCGTTTATTATTATGTTTACAGTTCCTCTTTCGGTAATTGGTGTTTTTATTTTTCTTGCAATTACAGGAACCAAGCTGGGCGTAATGGCTCTGGTTGGACTTGTAATGCTTGTTGGAATTGCGGTTAACAACGGAATTGTTTTGGTTGATTACATTAATCAGCAAAGACATAAAGGAATGGAACTGTATGAAGCGGTTGAATTCGGATGCAAGGCAAGATTAAGACCAGTACTTATGACTGCCTTAACAACAATTCTTGGTATGGTTCCGCTTGCAATTGAAATGGGTTCCGGTTCGGAAACATGGTCACCGCTTGCAAGGGCAGTAATTGGTGGTTTAACCGCTACTACATTTCTTACGCTGATTGTAATACCAGTGCTATATATTGTTTTTGAACATGCAGGTGAAAGAGTAAAAAATTATTTAAAGAAAAGAAGAGAAACCAAACTTCAGGTGAATTGATTTTTTCCGAAAAGATGAGCCGGTTAAAAATTCAAGGATAAGCGGATTACTGATTTATTCGTTAATAAGAATGAAAAATTAAAAACGGAATTCATTACTAATGAAATTAAAATGCATTGAAAATAACCTGTTAAGTGTAAATTCTTCTTTTTTCTTTTTAAAATTCATTGTGAAATGTCTTTTCACTGTAATTTTAATGATATGTAAATTCAGTAGCTATTCATATTCTCAATCGCTTAATACTTCTGTTGAAGTAATTGTTGATACAACCATTTTCCCGGACGGTACATTCAAAGCATGCCACGCCAGTACAATTGTTGAATTATCTCCGGGTAAATTTATGGCAGCATGGTTTGCAGGCTCAAATGAAGGAGCAAACGATGTCGGAATCTGGGCTTCCGTTTTATATGATAAGAAATGGAGGACACCAATTGAGATTGCTAAAGGAATAGATTCAAACGGTAATCAACTACCTTGCTGGAATCCGGTTCTCTTTAAAGCTTACAATAATAATTTATTTCTCTTTTATAAAGTTGGTGTCAATCCACGTGAATGGTGGGGAATGGTTAGGCAATCAACCGATGATGGAAAAACATGGACTGAACCGCAGGCATTACCAAAAGATTTTCTTGGCCCAATAAAGAATAAACCAATTCAACTGGCCGATGGGAATATTCTTTGTCCTTCAAGTGTGGAAAGCTTAGATACTAAAAGATGGACAATTCATTTAGAGATTACTGATGAAAATCTTTCAGCCTGGAAGAAAATAGAATTTGAAGAAGACACAACTATTGGTGTAATTCAACCTACTATTTTGAAACACATAGACGGAAAACTGCAGATGCTTTGCCGCAGCAGGCAGAACTTGATTTATCAAACCTGGTCAGCAGATAATGGTTTGCTCTGGAGCAGGTTGACTAAAACAAATTTACCAAATCCAAATTCCGGTATTGACGCTGTTACACTGGATGATGGTTCATTCCTTTTAATCTACAATCCTTTATTGCAGGGAAGCGATTGGTTTTACGGCAGGAATGTTCTTAACGTCGCAATATCAGATGATGGGCTGGAGTGGAAGGATATTTATCAACTTGAAAATGAGAAAGATGGTGAGTTTAGTTACCCGGCAGTAATTCAGGCTGCGGATAAAACAATTCATATTACTTATACAGACAAAAGAAAAAATATAAAGTATGTAGTTCTTAAGTTGATTAAGTAATCCTTTCATATTAAATTTTATTAAGTACTGATGTAGAGGGGTTTTCAATTATACTGGTATATCTCTGAAGAATAATTAAAATTAACTTTTAACAGTTAAAACAGAAAGAATTATTAAATGGACTCCTTACATTATCCGGGTATTGATGATGTAATACAGATTGCTTCAATTGATGACCCTCAAATTCGAAATCTACTTATTACACAATGTTATTATGAAATATCAAGGGCATTTGCAGAACGAATTGCTGTTGATGCGAACTGGTGTACTTTTGCCACATGGGCATCAAAACAGGCGGGACAAACAATCCGCAAAGAAGATTTTATTAAAGCTGTAAAATCTAAACTTAACATTCAACCCTGGACGGAAGAGGCGATCAATAAAATAATTCTGGCTGCTTTTGATATTGGATCAAAACAAAATGAGAATTATTTACAGAAATCAATCTGGAAAGCATTAAATATAACTGCACTTGATAAAGCAAGTGATTCTGTAGCAAGGGGGAATAAAAAAGTTTTTGAAGAAATAGGGAAAGAATTTGTGCGATTCATCTTAAGATGCTTTCCCGATGAAGTATATAATCAAAATTCTATAAATGAATTTTGTGCCGGTCTTAAACCTGGTCTGCCTCCTGATGGACAACAATATCTCCTTAATGCATTCACCAGATATTATCAGGCTTTGTTTGAGGAGGATAATAAAAAGAAAGCAGAACTTATTCTGCTGGCCAACCTTGAAGTTGGTTTTCATGAGCAGACAAGACTGCAGCCGGAAATTGCAGATTCACTGAACGTAGCTTTAGTGGAGCCGAAAGAATTCAGGAATAAATTTTATGATGAAATTTATCCCACTAATACTTTCTGGAACAGGATTAAAACTTTCTTCCTGCGGTTATTCGGCAGACTAACCGACCTTGATTCTGCTATTGAACAGTTTGTAAATTTTTCTCAGCACAATCTTCGCCTTATAATTACAGAGCATCTGATGTCGATAAGTTTTCCACCCGATATTCGCATTCAATTAGGAAAGGACTTGACGGCAGAATTCCCTGTAATACTACAAAAGCTGGAAAATACAGAACTAAATATGTTGCTTAATAAAGTTGATCCTACCCCAAACAGCCTTTTAGAAAGTGGGGCAATTGACTGGGCAGATTTACCGGAAAGAATACATTTTATTGCCGACCTGTTTAGGTGTTATCAGGAATCAAACAATCTTTTTAAAGAACCATTTAGTCCCGAACAGGTTATGGAAATAAGAGCAGGCAGTTTACCTGCAGGTAAATTATAAATTACTGCAGTTTTATAAGAGATTTATTCATATCTCTTAAATATTACAGCCGATGCTTCTCCTCCACCGATGCAAAGTGAAGCGAGACCAAATTTTGAGTTTCTTTTTTTCATCTCGTGTAAAAGCGTGACAGTAATCCTTGCACCACTTGCACCAATCGGATGACCCAAAGCAATTGCTCCGCCGTTTACGTTTACATTCTCTGTAGTAAGTCCTGTTAGCTTATTTACAGCAAGTGATACAACTGCAAAAGCTTCATTTATTTCATAGAGGTCTATGTCTGAAGTATTCATACTTGCTTTGCCAAGCACTTTTTTAATTGCATCTGCAGGGGCAGTAGTGAATTCAATGGGTGCTTTTGCCGCAGAGCTTTGAGCAACAATTTCTACAATCGGATTTATTCCAAGTTGCTTTGCTTTTTCTTCACTCATTATTAATACTGCCGCAGCGCCGTCATTTATTTTTGATGAATTTGCAGCGGTTACAATACCGTGCTTGTCGAATGCGGGTTTTAGTAAAGGAATCTTTTCGAACTTTACCTTTTCAGGCTCTTCATCTTTAGTTACAATTGAATTGCCATGTTTTGTCTCAATTTTAATTGGAATAATCTCGTCATTAAATTTACCCTGCTGCTGTGCATCCAAAGCGCGTCTGTATGATAATTCAGCAAACTTGTCTACATCATTACGCGTAAAATTCATGTCTTTTGCACAGGCTTCTGCACAGTTGCCCATATGTATGTTGTTATACACATCAGTCAATCCGTCAACAAGAATTGTATCAAACAAATTGGAGTGACCAAGCCTAAGCCCGTTCCTGGCATCTTGTAAAAAGTGCGGAGCATTGCTCATGCTTTCCTGTCCTCCGGCAATAATAACATCTGCATCACCAAGTTGAATTGCCTGGTGAGCAAGCATAATTGCTTTCAACCCGCTGCCGCACATTTTGTTTATGGTAAGACATTCGGTTTTGTCCGGTAAACCGGCATTAAGCGCTGCCTGCCTTGCCGGCGCTTGTCCTAAACCTGCTGTTAATACATTTCCCATTATTACTTCATCAACCAAAGAGGGATCGATAAGTGATTCATCAAGGATTGATTTAATTGCTATGCTTCCAAGCTGCGGCGCTGTAAGGTTTGATAATAACCCGTTGAAAGCTCCAATTGGAGTTCTTTTTGCATGCGTTATTACAACTTTTTTCATTAGTCTTCCTTATAAATTGTTGCGGCGTTTTAACATTGATATCATAATTAAAAAGAGAATGAAAGTAAAGATGTATTTCTCAAATGTTCTTACTACTACTATTCAAAATAAAGTTAAAAGTAAATAAAAGATTCAAGAGAATTTATTTTGAACAAATTATTTTCAGTTTCAAATCAATTTCTCTTTTTCTGTTTAACCTGCCTCAGACTTAGGTTGATATATCCAGTTAGGCTGACAAATGCAGATTAATTTTTTAACGAATTTCTTTTATGTGCCTGAATTTTTATATGTGTTTGCGACAGGTAAGAGAAAAATATATTGCAACGGTAAGATTCTGCTCCGTCTGTTGAAATTAACTTTGTAATGATTTAATTTGCAACAGAAACAAACGGGATAAATAATAAGAGCGGGGAATTCTTTCAGTATGTCTTCGCATGAAAAGAGATTATAATAACAAATGAAATTTTTTTAATTATTACCCCATTACTTATCTATTTTAAAAGCGATAAAGGTGGCAGATGAAAGTTGTAATAAAGCATTGTTCTTTTATATTTTTAATCCCTGCATTTCTGTTGCTTCCGGGATGCTCTGATAAATCTGTTAACAACGATACCTGGTTTGAATATTCAGAACGTGTGAATGGTTCAGATGTTATTCCTGATAGCCTTAAAAAGATTTTCATTACTAACCAGATTGGCGTCATTTCATTAAATGGTACTAATAGCGCAAGTGCAGTTTCATTTCTTCTTGATAGAACTGTCCGGGTAACTTCACAATCCTTGGCACGAACAGAATTTGAAAAAATTATTTTATTGTCAAACCATTATAAAGACTCAGTGTTTTACTCAATTGAATCGCCATCAGGTGATTACAATTTTTACCGGTGTAATTTGACTCTCTTCATTCCGTATATCGCTAATGTTTATATGAATAAACCGAACAGGGGAATATTTACTACAAATCTTGAATCTGATCTGTTTGCCGAAAGTGAATCCGGAGATTGTAATATTGAACAGCATACAGGCTCAGTTGAAGTACATACCGGGACGGGAAATATAAATGCAGTTATTGATATACCGGAAACCGGATTTTGTAAATGCTATTCCGAAACAGGAGATATAACAATAAAAATTCCAACTGGAATTTCTGCCATTGTAAACATTAAAACAGTATCGGGTTCAATTTCAATTAAGAATTTAAATGTAAACTACAGTATCAATACCAGTACTTCTAAAACCGGTAACCTGGGAAATGGCGAAGCGACTATTTATCTTGAAAGTAAAAAAGGGAAAATTACTTTAGAAGGAATGTAATTCTACAGGGAATAATTTTATGAACAATTTAATATTGCTGCTGGTTATCATTTTTAATCTCTTTCAGATTAAAGACAAACCTCAAAGTTATATTGAAAGAACGCGATTAAGGTTTGAACCCGCATATTCAGATAATAATCCTGCAGAGGTAGTTAAAAGCTGGAAAGTGCCTTTCAAAACAACTGATCGAAATAAGTTAAAAACTATTAAAGTAATTAGTACATTCGGAGCAAAAAGAGATACATATTTAAAAGGGCATATTCATACGGCAATAGATATCATTCCGTCAAAACCGGAAAACTATAATTATGTTTATCCAATTGCAGACGGGGTTATTTGTTCAATTCATCTTGGACATCCGCATAAGACGATAGTAATAAAACATAAACTGCCGGATAGTACATATGTCTTTTCTTCGTATAAACACCTACAGGAAATTTATGTTGAGACTGGCGATAATGTGAAACAGGAGACAAAACTTGCCAGATTGTACACCCATGCTGAAGCCAAAAAACAGGGCGGCAATTATGATCATCTTCATCTGGAAATAAGAAAATCATTTAACGATTACGGATGTGCAAGCTGGCTTACAATGACAAAAGAGGAATTAAATAAATACTTTTTTGATCCCCTGGATTTTCTGAAAAAGAATCTTGGAGAAATTAAATAGCTCAGATGATCTTACCGATTCTAAAATATTTGCTGCCTTCAATAAATTAAAACTTTTCCTTATGCAGAATCATCTCCATCGGTTTTCTTTTTGATGAATGTCTTTCTGTATCCGCAACATCAGCTGGATAACCAAGCGGAAGTATAACCATCGGTTCAATATTATCGGGAAGATTCAGAATCTCAATTACCTTTTGTTTATCGAAATTGCATACCCAGCATGTGCCAAGTCCCTGTTCGGTTGCCATCAGCGTTATATGATCTACAGTTATAGCAATATCAATATCGCAATGATCTTTACCGTCAGATCTTTTCCAGGATGCCGAATGATCTCCGCAGACAACAATTATAACAGGCGCCTGTTGCAGCCAATCTCTTTTGTATGCAGAGCATATTTCCTTCCTGTTCCCTTCATCCTGTATAACAACAAAATGCCAGGGCTGGTAATTAACCGCAGAAGGAGCAATTCTTCCGGCTTCAAGAACTTTGTAAAGTTTTCCTTCATCAACTGCTTTATTTAGATAACTGCGGCAGGAGAATCTTTCTCTTGCGAGTTCTATAAAATCCATAATTATTTAATCTCCATTTAACTATAAAAATTTCTTATCCATCTGTGCGCTTTTAACTTTTCCATTAATGCAGAAGATAGCTTTCCTTTCTCAACAGCAGCTTTATTAAGGAGTAGATTCTTTTCGCTTCTCATTCCCGGAATTACAGAAGTAACAGCATCAAAGCTAATTAAATATCTTAACGCCGCTTCGGCAACTGAACCTGTTTCACCTTTGGTGTCTTCAATTATTTTTTCAACTCTTAAAGCCACTTCTTTTTTCCTGTCTCCTCGGAAATAATTATTACGCCAATCACCACCAGGAAAAGTTGTTTTCTCATTTATAGTTCCGGTAAGACCGCCTTCATCAAACGGAACACGTGCAAGAATGCTTATTTTATTTTCTTCACAGAAGCCTAAAAGTTTATCAGCTGGCGATTGATCAAAAATATTGAAGATAACCTGGTAGCAGTCTATCAATCCGGTTTTGCCTGCTTCAATTCCATTCCAAGGCTGATGGTCATTAATTGAAATTCCAAAGAAGCGGACTTTACCCTCACTCTTCAATTTTAATATACCTTCTTTCCATTCATCCTGTTCTGCCCATTTATCATTCCACACATGAAACTGCTGCAAGTCAAGGTAATCTCTCTTTAGATTTCTTAAACTTTGTTCGGTTGATTTTATTATATGTTCTTTAGTAAAGGATTCTTTTAGTGTTGAAGAATCCTTAGCCGGCCATTCATATTTCATAGAAGGAATTTTGCTTGCAACAAATATTTTCCTGCCGGATTCTTTTTCAACTTCACCTACTAATTTTTCGCTATGTCCATTTCCATAAACGAGTGCAGTATCAAAAAGAGTTATGCCTTCATCAATAGCTTTGTGCAGCGCTTTTTTAGATTCTGCATCTTCTGCACCTATCCACATAGATTTACCGATGCCCCAGCACCCGAAACCAAGCAGCGATACTTTTTCTTCTGACTTAGCGAAGTTTTTGTCTATCATTTTATATTTTCCTCATTTTGAAAACAAAATTAATGAATCTTACTGATATGAAAAATCAGAAATTAGAAAATGGTAATTGGTAATTGGTAATTGGAAACATAAAAATTCCAATTTAGTTTCTAAGGGTAATTTACTCTATTGTTCCTTTGGTGCCATACCATCTTCTAAGCCAGGCACCCAATCCATCCAAACCCGGAAACATAACCCGTTCGGTTATATTTACCTGATCTAGTTTATCCCGTATTTCCCATTTCATCTTAGCAGGAATTATAATCCTGTAATACAAATCTTTCTTCTGCGAAAGCCAGGTATCTAGATTTAAAGTTGAATTAGAAAGCACAGAGAAAAGTGCAAACTGGTTTATAATTCTTTGATCAAGTGAAGGCGGCTCAAAGAAAATTACAAAATCATCTTCACCATGTTTCAAGTTTTCAAATTCATCAAGATTAGGACAAATCTTATTCAGCATTTCTACAGTAAAGCCAAGAGATTTTTCCTGTTCAATTTCATCCTGTAATATTTTGGGCATGAACTCACGTATCTTAATATAGTTGATGCACCATATTACGCCGTCCTGGTCAAACTTCTCACGGTTAGCGGTTGCAAAGTGTAACGCAACATAAGGAGAAAATGTCCAGTCAAGCAGCCGTGTTGGTAAACCATGATGCTGTGCTACAGATAACCAGTTCCAGATTAAATCTTTCGAAACGGATTCCGGTCCTGCATATTTACGGAAATTTCTTAGGAGATGCTTTTCCATTTTATAGTAGCTTCCGCCAAGCCGAATAAGTGTTGTTTTCAGTTCATAGGAATTATCGCTTAATCCTCTGTAAACAAAAGAAGATCGGAAACGATCGATTGAGGGATCGTAGCAATCCTGGAATAAAAGGTCCTGAAGATGAATCCAGCTATCGGCTGTTTTATCGTTTGAGGTATTTATCATTTTAGTTTCCATATAGAATTTTTATCGTTTATTTATTTCGCCCGGCGGCATTCCAGATATCAACATTTAATTTCCAGTTGCCGTTAATATCTTTTTTCCAGATGTGAACGTTTTTGGTTTTATGCCAAACAGGTTCACTGCCTTTAAGATGATAAGTGTAAAAATAAGTGTTCACAGTATAAGCAATACTACCGGAGATATCTATAGAAACAATTTCTTTATCCTTAATTTTGAATACATAATTCGTGTCCATGACAACCTCAGTTATGTCTTTTATCCCTTTTACAATTCCGGCACCAGGCGGCATCATAATAGCATCGTCTGCAAAAAGAGCAAGCCGTGTTTTTGTGTCTCCTTTTTCAATAGCCAGATAGAATTTATTGATGGCTTCTTTTAACAAATCAGGTTCAATGGATTTGTCCTGGCAAAAAACATTTAATGAAAGTAATAGCAGAACTGAAAAAATTTTTCGAAAAGATAATTTCATGATTCCTCCATGCATTGATTCAAATAAATTAAAGCAATTCGGAAAACTTTTTTATCTCATTGCTGTTCCAGATGTCTGCCTGAATTTTCCAATCTCCGGATTTATTCTTTTTCCATACGTGCAGACTTTTAGTACTTTGCCATTCCTCAACTCCGCCCTTAAGATAGAAAGCAAACTTATAATTATTAACAATGTAAGCAAGGTCATCGCTCATATAAATATCCACGGCTCTTCTATCTTTAACTTTAAAAACATAAGAAGTGTCTCCGAGAAATTTTGCAATTTCATTTTTACCCCTTAGTATAGAAGCATTATTGGGCATCAGAATAGCATCCTCATTATAAAAATTTAATCTTCCCTTATAATCTCTGCTTCCTATTGATGAATAGTAACGGGCGATTTCCCTTGTAAGTAATTTGAAATCGTTTTTTTTGTTTTGGCAGGCAGGTGCAAAAATAAATGATAAGATCAACAACGCGTACATAAGTTGTCTTTTCATTATAACCTTCTAATAATTTATTATCCTTTGAAGTTTTTTATCTTTCAGAATTTCTTTCTCAAAGGGATTACTGTTCTGCCAGCCTGTTTCGCCGGTTTTTCTGTAATGCTCTAATCTTCTGATTGCAATTTCACAGTACAATGGATCTGAATCAATGGTGTAGCATTTTCTTTTATTCAATTCAGAAGCCATTAGCGTTGAACCTGAATGGCAGAAGAAATCAATTACAATATCATTCTCATTTGAGCTTGCTCGTATAATACGCTCTGCAGATTTAAGAGGTTTCTGCGCATAGCAACCATTTACATTTTCTTCCATCCTGTAAAAAACCTGCTGGATATCAACCCACACATTACCTGCGCGAATATTTTCCGATTTGCTTCTCTCAAGATTCTCAGTCACTTTTCCGTTCACCTCTTTGTAGTAACCACGTAGAATTTTGGGAATGTCTGTATACTCAGCGTTTATATTAAAAACATGTTTTCCTTTTGTGTAATAGAGTAGTTCCTGTCTAACAGCCATCCAGTTATTTTGTGTGCCGTAGCCGCGCTGGTTACGCATCGTAATAAAACTTCTGGTTGTAAAAGGAAAGTCGCGCATCATAATCATGAAATCCGGTAATGGCTGGAAACCATTGTTCTGATCGGCTCCAAGCCAGATATAAAGTGAACTGTTTTCAGCTAAAGCAGTATTTGTGTTATGCATCCATTTACGGCACCAGTCAATAAAACTTTTTACTTCGTGAATCTGGAACATCACAAGATTATACGGCGGGTCGTGAACAGCAAGTGAAGCTTTCTTTCTTGCCATTAACTTCTTAATATCTTTAGGTTCTGCGGCATCCAGACAGCCGATTTTATGACCGGATTGTTTATCAGTCCAGATTTCTCCATTACTTAAGCGGCAGTACTTAAGAAGATAATTATGAAGCTTAATATGTTTGTCAAGCCGGGGTAATTCGTGATTTTTCATAGGGCAAAGCTACGAAAAAAATATTACAGGTTTTTACTGGCGAGATAAAGAGATGGAGAATAATTGTTTTTCTCCGTGGCTCTCTGAGGTGCTCCGTGGTTCTCTGTGTAACTTTCTTTCCTAAAAACTTACACGGAGAACCACAGAGAAAAATTATCTCAAATAAAATCCGGCAGAGAGAAATCCAACCCAGTGCTTTAACGAGAAGGGAGCAGTTATTCCAAGACTAGTATTTTGTAACGGAATTACTTTTTCTGTCCAGGTATCGGAGTATCTTAAGACTTTTCCTTCAATATCTTTTCCTGTTACATTCTTAATAACTTTTGTTGTGGTTAATAGTCCAAACGGAATTGAGTATCTACCGCACCAGAGCGGCTTAGGCTCATTGCTTAATGAATCCGGCCAGAGTTCATTAGTAAACTTTTCTATTTTTTCTTTGTTTATGCTTCCGTTAAAATAAGTATCGGCAATTCTTTTATCGTTAGCTGTTCCTTTAAGATGAGCGGCTTTATCTTCGCCGTAAGGAGTGTTGGAGAAATCTTTGCCGAAATGGTTTGCATCCGATGAAAACAAAAAGAAAATATCTTTGCCCAGTTTTAATTTGTTTTCATTTATATAAGAAGAAATAATTTCCGAGAGTTTACTGCTTATCTCATCCATTCTTTCCAAAGAAGAAGCGGTTACCATTATTGGAGTAATTTTTATGTCTCTATTGTAATACTGCAGAAATGGGAGCAAAGCTTCTATTGAATGCTCAAGGCTTTGCGCTTTGTTGTTTATTACAAAATATTGTTTGCCAAGTTCCTTTTTAATTTTTTCTCTTAAAGGTGAAACAGAAATATTGCCGAACGGACCTTTCCAATAGTCAAACTCATCAAGAATTAAAATATCTTTCGGGTCGCCAATTTCTTTACGTACAGTTCCGTGAGTTAATCCGAAGATTACAACTTCCTTTGTGTTAATCATTCTGAATAAAGGAAAGTAAACTCTGCCCGCATAAAGAAAATCATCGTGCGGAGAAATTCCTGCCACAAGATTATCTCCGGAGAAATCGGAGGTTTCCTGCTTCTCAAGATATTTCATCAGGCTGGTAATATCGTTAGCATTCCAGCAGAAGCCGACATCATCACAAACAGGGCGGACAGACTGAGCATAATTAAAGTTTAGGAACTGCAGGAGTATAAATGTCAGAATAATCTTTTTCACATTGAAGCCTGAATTTTTGTGTGAAGTTTAAAACTTATTTAGCATTAAATCAATTTGAGAAGAATTAATTTTACGTGGCGCGGGATTAGTCTTAATTATGAATTCACTACTGAAAAAAGGATTAATGAAAACAAAACCCATTTAATTTTTATTAAAAAAAAGTGATTTAGTATGTGAAATAAATCTTTGTTTTAACGTATGTTTGTTTTTATAAAAAGAGAAATTATAAGCTATGAGCAGGGGATAAAAACATTAGCCTTAATCAAATGAAAAAAACTCTATTCTTTCTTTTAGTTTCGATAACTTATTCGCAATTCTTATATGCTGATGCAAGCAAAGAAGTAAGTCATCCGTTTACCATTTCTCTGCCAGAGAATTGGATTGAAATTCCGAGAGACAGTATTAGTGAATCTGATATTAAAAATTCTCCGGGTGAAACTTTTGATTTTCTTTGTAAGCTTAGAAGTTCACCTGGTATGTTTGAACCGCCTTTCATTTTGATAAAAATAAATCACTCTGAACATTTTTTTGATAAACCTCTAAAGGAGTACTCAGATAAGACATTTCCTAAAGTTGATTTTAACATTCTAGCAAATAATGATAATAAATTTTGTTTTGAAGAAAGCTCAGGATGGCTATGGCAAAAATCCTTGCTTATGGGATACGCAAGGATTAATATACTTGTACCTGGCAAAATTGTTATACTTAATGTTTCCTGCTTTACTTCTGAAACAGAATATGAAAATCACTTAACAGAAGTGAACAAAATTGTGAAATCCATTAAAGTTGTTGAGAGCAAGCAGGTTATTTACAATCTCTTGGGTAATGATAATCTCAAAAACACCAATTGTACAAGAGCAGTTTTATATTTCTATTATTTAATCATTGGGTTGCCTTTTATAGCTGTTTTACTTTTGATAATATATAAAAAACAGTATAAGCTACTATTGCGGTTATTAAATGTTCTTGTATTGGTTGCAGTTATTAATTTTCTCTCTGTGCTAATTCCAACCCTTATATTTAAGAATCAGTATTTGCTATTTTTAATATCATCTCAAATACTATCACTAATCTTTTCATTTGTTCTAATATATTTTTTCAGCAAAGGAAATTTATCTGGTTACGGGTTTAATAAACTTCCTCCGAGTAAAGTTGTTATGCCATTAATTTATTCTATCGTATTCACTTTTCTTGTAGGTAGCTTGGTTACTTATGTGTTCAAGTTTTTTAGAATTGAATTGGTCTCATCTATATCGCCATCAGTAAATAAAAACTTTTTATGGTTTACTGCTCTATTTGCGGGAGTCGTTGAGGAGGTTGAATTCCGGGGACTGTTACAGAGTTATCTTTCTCCATTAAAAATATTTTCTATAAAAGTGAAAAACATATCTGTAAGTGTGCCGGTAATTATAAGTGCTACATTATTTAGTTTACTTCATTTTAATTTGGGAGGTCCGTCATTATATACAGGCTTTTCAATAAAAGTAGCATTAGGAGCTTTAGCTACTGGATTCTTCCTTGCATATTACAGAGAGAAGTTTGACAGCATTATACCGTGCATTATAATTCATATGACAATAAATTTCATTTATATACTACTGGCAAGTATATAACAGAGGCTTATCGAATTAGCCAACCGCCGGAACGAATATAATACTACTAAAGAATGATCATCAGCGACTTCACAAAGATTCATTGACCGCCAATTCCTTTTATCTTAAATTTCAGGTGAAAGAAATTGGTGATTGTATGAAGAATTCGATTCTAAAATTTCTCCTGGCGCTTCTTGTTTTATTTGCCACCGATTGTAAATCCCAGCCAAAATTAATTGACAGACAGCCTGTTGTTGCCGGACAGTTTTATCCTGCTGACCCGAATGAATTGAAGAATGATTTACAGAAGTATTTTTCATCAGCAGTTCAGAGTAAAAACATTTCCAATGTAGCTGCGGTTATAGTTCCGCATGCAGGTTATGTCTTTTCCGCAGAAGTTGCTGCTTCATCGTTCAATCAAATTGATGCAGAGAAAGAATATGAGAATATTTTTATCCTTGCAATAAGCCACCGTGTTGCTTTTTACGGTGCATCGGTTTATACGCAGGGAAATTACATTACTCCTCTTGGTAAAGTAAAAGTGAACATTGAACTTGGAAAAAAGCTTGTTAAGGAAAACGGATTATTTTCTTCAAGAACAGATGCTCATATGTATGAGCACAGTCTTGAAGTTCAGCTTCCTTTTCTTCAATATAAAATGAAAAAAGATTTTAAGATTGTGCCGATTGTTCTTGGTTCAGATTCTCCTGAGATTTGTGAGAAGATTGCTGAGGTGCTTAAACCATACTTTAATACAAAAAATCTTTTCGTAATCAGCACAGACTTTTCACATTACCCGGAATATAAAAACGCAGTTGAAGTTGATAAAGCAACGGCAGAGGCAGTGCTGAGCAATTCTCCTGATAAGCTGATTGAAACGATTAAGAATTATGAGAATAAAAATATTCCAGATCTTGCGACCTGTATGTGCGGGGAATCTGCTGTGCTGACTTTGCTATACATGACGGAAAATAATCCCGCTATTAAAACAGAATTTATACAATATAAAAATTCGGGCGATTCACAATACGGCGAAAAGAATAAAGTAGTGGGATACAATGCGATTGTGTTTTACCGGGAGGAGAGTAAGAACATGAGTAAGAGTAAGAATATGAGCAAGAGTAAGAACGAATTTCAATTGAATGATAATGAGAAAAAAGAATTGCTTGCAATTGCCCGGAATACTGTTAGGGAATATGTTACAAATCATAAGGTCCTGACTGTAGACGAAACTAAGTTGACAGAAAATATTAAGACTAAGTGCGGTGCTTTTGTTACGTTGCACGAAGACGGGGATTTGCGCGGCTGCATCGGCAGGTTTGATGCAAGCGAACCTCTTTATAAAGTAATTCAGCAAATGGCTGTGGCTTCTTCAACGGAAGATTACCGCTTTTCTCCTGTCCGCCCGGATGAAATAGATAAACTTGAAATAGAGATTTCTGTGCTTACGCCGATGAGAAAAATTAATTCTATTGATGAGATTGAGCTTGGCAGGCATGGAATCTACATAAAGAAAGGATTAAACGGCGGTACATTTTTGCCGCAGGTTGCAACAGAAACCGGGTGGAGCAAAGAAGAATTTCTTGGACATTGTTCCCGCGATAAAGCCGGCATTGGCTGGGACGGCTGGAAGAACGCGGACATTTATGTTTATGAAGCGCTTGTATTCAGCGAGAAGGAATTTGAGAAGTAAAATATTTTTTAAATCAGAATTCATTAAGTTGAATTGAACATCCGTATAGAAAATAAAATTTCTGTTTTGCCAATCTTATTGCTTGGCTTTACTTCAACAATTACACAAATAATTCTGCTGCGGGAATTTCTTTCCGTCTTTTACGGGAATGAACTTGTTATAGGAATTATTCTTGGTAACTGGATGATAATTACCGGGCTTGGTTCATTCTTTGGAAAAATTTCTGAAAAGATTAAAAATCAAAACGCGTTAATAATTCTGTTAAGTATTTTGCTGGGTGCGCTTCCTCTTGTTACTGTTTATTTGTTAAGGTATTTAAGGAACGTAGTTTTTCTTACTGGTGAGATGATTGGAATTTACCAAATCATTTACAGTTCGTTTGTGTTGCTTTTGCCTTTCTGTGTTGTTTCTGGTTTTGCATTTACATTTTTAGCGGTAAATGCTTCGGGAAAGAATGAATCAAATTTAATAAGTAAAGTTTATTCAGTTGAATCTTTGGGCAGCCTGATTGGTGGTTTCTTGTTTAGTGTTGTTTTGATATTCTTTCTTTCAACATTCCAGAGTTTGAAGTTATTGTTGTTTGTAAACTTTGTTGTTGCTGCAATCCTAACCCGGAAAAATTTTGGAAAGATAATTCAAACGATTACAGTATTAATACTTGTGTTTATAACAGTGGCTTTGTGTTTAAGTGATTTTGATTATCTAACAAGAAAATATCTTTTTCCTGAGCAGCAGATTATTTTTTATAAAGATACTCCGTACGGAAATCTTACAATAACAGAACTGGGCGAACAGAAAAACTTTTTTGAGAACGGCGCTTTACTATTCTCTACAAATAATGCTGCCGTTAATGAAGAAGCTGTTCATTATGCGATGATACAACATCAGAAGCCAAAACACATTTTGCTAATCGGCGGAGGAATTTCCGGAACCACAAATGAAATACTGAAATACAATATTGAAAGAATTGATTACGTGGAAATAAATCCCTGGATTATAAAAGCAGGTGAGCAGTTTACAAATTCACTACAAGATAAAAGGATAAATGTTATAAGTGAAGATGCAAGAATGTTTGTAAGAAAAACTGCCGGGAAGTATGATGTTGTTCTTGTAAACTTGCCGGAACCGCTTACGGCGCAGTTCAACAGGTTTTACACAAAAGAGTTTTTTGAAGAACTTAAGCAAAGGCTGAATAGTGATGCGGTTGTTTCTCTTAGTCTTCTTCCGGCCACGGATTACGTTTCAGCAAAAGCGGGAAATATAAATTCAACAATTTACAGCACGCTTAAAACATCATTTAAAAATATTCTTATTGTTCCCGGGCTAAAAGATTTTTATCTCGCTTCAGATTCAAAGCTAAACATAAACATCGGCAAAATGATTTCCGCGAGAGGAATAGATAATCTTTATGTAAATCAATATTACCTTGATGATGAAAGTCTTAATCAGCGAAGCCAGTATCTTCAAAGCAGGATAAACAAAACGTCTTACATCAATAAAGATTTTAATCCGGTTTCTTATTACCTGCAGTTGGTTCAGTGGCTGGACTATTTTGAATTTAACTATTGGATTCCTGCTGCTATAATCCTGTTGATAATTATTCTTGTGTTGTATAAAACCAATCTGGTTGGAGCTGGAATATTCTGTGCGGGATTATCAGCTTCATCAATTGAAGTTATTCTCCTGATTTCGTTCCAGATTATTTACGGTTACGTTTACCAGGTAACGGGAATTATAATTACAATATTTATGGCTGGTCTGGCTGCCGGGTCAAAGTATTTTGAAAAGATAATTAAAAAATGTGACACGCAAAGTTTTAGTAAAGTACAATTTTCACTTGCTGTTTATTCTTTCCTTTTCCCTTTGATAATGCAAGCGCTTTGCCTTGATAAAGATAATATTATTCTTGTTCATTCTGTTTTCTACGTGATGACGTTTTCAATTGCGTTTTTAACCGGCGTTGCCTTTGCACTTGCAACCAAAATAGAAAAAGGAAAAGTCAGCTCAATTGTTTCAAGGCTTTACAGCGTAGATTTGATTGGCTCTGCTCTTGGAGCTTTACTTGTTTCTGCTTTGTTTATTCCGCTTGTTGGAGTTAACCGTGTTGCAATAATAATTGGAGCAGTTAATTTTATTTCCGGAGTATATACAGTTGTAAACAAAAAGAAAGAATCGGCTTTAACGAAATAAGAGAGAAAAACATTCATTCTAAGAAAACTTATTTTTCATTATATTAATCCAAAGTAAAAAGGTATCAGATGGAAGATAGAATAGTTTTAGATCCAAAAATCTGTCACGGTAAACCAACCATTAAAGGCACTCGTGTTTTAGTATCAAATATTTTAGGAGCGTTATCTGCTGGTCAAACTATTGAAGAAATCTTAGAGGATTATCCTAATATTACAAAAGAAGATGTCTATGCAGCACTAGCATATGGAAGTCATTTAACAAATTTCGAAAATTATCCGTATCAGCGATTTGTATAATGATTTTCTTTTTAGATGAAAATATTCCTAAAATTGCAGAAGTAGTATTAAGAAATCAGGGACATCAAACCATAGATATTCGAGGTACTAATAAAGAAGGTTTAGATGATCATTCTTTATTTGAACTTGCTCTGGAGAATAAGGCTGTTTTTCTTACAACAGATAGAGATTTCTTTCACACCATTCCTTTTTCTTATCTAAAACATTATGGCTCAATTGTTATAAATCTTTCTCAACCAAACAGAAAAAACATTATTGAAAAACTCACATGGTTTTTAGAAAATATTACATCAAACAATATTGAAAATAAAATTTTCTTGTTAAGAGATAATACCATTTCAGTAATTGATTCAAGTAAAGGCAAAAAATAGTTTTAAAGTAGAAATAGAAAACATTTCTTATGTCAGATATAATTGAGTTTAATCGGATTTCAAAGCGGCAGTTCCTTAAGTTCTGCTCTCTTGGCGCTGCGGGATTGTGCTTTGGTTTGGAAAATGCTGATGCGCTTGCCGGAACAGTTTTTAATAAAATTTCTCCAAAGCCAAATGATGATTTATGGAAGTGGAGTAAAGAAGCTCTTTACTATGAAAAGACTTCTACAGGGTTGTATTGCAAAAAATGTCCGAACGAATGCTCACTTGATGAAGGTGAAACCGGAATTTGCCGGAACAGGGTAAACTATAAAAATAAATTATATTCTATTGCTTATGGAAATCCCTGCGCTGTTTACATTGATCCTGTTGAGAAGAAACCGTTGTTTCATTTTATGCCGACGGCAAAAGCATTTTCAATTGCATGTGCCGGATGTAACCTGAGGTGTCTTAACTGCCAGAATTGGGAAATCTCCCAATCAAATCCAAAGGACACTCAGAACTATGATATGATGCCTTCAAAAGTTATTCAGCTTGTAAAACAAAACAACTGCGAAACTATTGCATACACGTATTCCGAACCTACAACTTTTTACGAGTATGCCCTTGATACTTCTAAGATTGCTCATCAGAATGGAATTAAAAATATTCTTAAATCCAACGGGTATATAAATGAAGCGCCACTAAGGGAACTGGCAAAACAACTTGATGCCGCAAACATCGATCTGAAAACCTTTGACAAAAATACATTTGAAAAATTAAGCCAGGGTAAACTTGATACTGTTCTGCAGACGTTGAAAATTCTGAAAGAAGAAAAAGTATGGCTTGAGGTTACTAACCTTGTAATTCCGGGCTGGACAGACAATGTTGATATTATAAAGAAAATGTGTAATTGGCTTGTTAAAAATAATTTGTATGAATGTCCGCTTCACTTTACAAGGTTTTCTCCTCTTTATAAATTAACTCATCTTCCGGTAACTCCGGTTCAAACATTGGAAAAAGCAAGAGATATTGCTGTTAAAGCCGGAATGAAATTCGTTTATATTGGTAATGTGCCGGGGCATTGGGCAGAGAACACTTATTGCCCCAAGTGTTATAAAATGTTAATTGAAAGAAAAGGCTTTTCAATTCTTAACAATTACATCAGTAAAGGTAAATGCAAATTCTGCGGAGAAAAAATTGCGGGAGTGTGGTAAGAAATTGCCCAGACACTAATCCCTAACTAGACAACAAATTATATAATTACAAGGTGTTATATTGATGAGACTCACAAGGTTCATTTTATTGATGTTTATTTTTACTTTTTACGGATGTAAGGAAAAAATAATAGAAACAAAAAATGAAACTGGTATATGGACTAAAATTGAAAGTGGTATAACCAATGCATTATATGACATTGATTTTATAGACGAAAAAAATGGTTGGATTGTAGGTGATGGTAGTGTAATCATTCATACAAAGGATGGCGGTGATTCATGGCAACTTCAATTATGTCCTGCTGAAGAAATACTTTGGGCTGTAGACTTTATTGATACTGAAAATGGCTGGATATGTAGTCAGAATTCAATACTAAAAACAACTGATGGAGGGGAGAATTGGGAAATAAAATACAACGAAAATTTAGGTGAAGGACGATTCCGGGATATCAAGTTTCTAAATAGAGATAAAGGATTTGTTGTTGGAGGAAGAGGTTCTTTTGGAGCCAATGGTATTTTATTGACTACTGAAGATGGAGGAGAAACTTGGACACAAACTACAATAAATAATTTAAGTACCCTTACTCATATTTCTATTGTAGATGAAGGAATTATCTGGATCTGTGGCTATGGCGGAACAACTCTTTCTTCTAAGGACAAAGGTTACAATTGGTATAAAAACGATTTTAATTTTTCTCCAGCTCCATCTTTAACTTCAATACAATTCATTGATAATAATTTTGGATACACTTCAAGTAGAGACGACTATTTGGGTTTTTACATCACAACTGATGGTGGAATTAGTTGGACTCAAGTGAATGAAGAAGGTTTTAAAATTATCGGAGGTGTACAAGCTTTTATTTTTATTACTCAAAAAAAAGGCTGGCTGTGCAATTTTCCTTTTGGTCGGTTACTAAAAACAGAGGATGGTGGAAAATCTTGGAATTACGATTCGGAATTTCGTGAAAGAATAAATTCGTTTCATTTCATAAATTCTGGATTAGGATGGGGTGTGGGTAGTAAGGGCTATATTTTAAAATATTCAATAAATAATTAATTCTATCATGTCATCTCGTGGAAGTAGATTACTTCCTGATATGATAAATAAACACTCTTCCACCTGGTATATCTTAGTCAGTCAAGAATTTAGTCCGGGTTGAATTTTCTCATCAACAGAAATACGGGATATCCGGCTATAAAAATTATTAATCCAATAAATGCTGATTCAATATTTGAAACGAAAACGCTGTAAGAAACAAATAAAAGAAATAATATGAAAATTATTGGAAGCAGCGGGAATAACGGTAATTTGTAACCATTATATTCTTCAGTTACTCTTTCCTTATTTAGTCTCAATTGTTCTCCCCCTTGGGGGGAGCAAGAGGGGGCTTTCGTTTTTTTACGAAGCACAAAAATTGTTGAAGCAACAAGGGCAATATTTGCAGCATCAAAAAACATAACGTAGTTAACAATCTTCTCAAACGTTCCAAGCAGGTTAATCATTAACAGAATTACAATCCCGAAAAACACCAAACCGAATTCCTGCGTTTGGGTTTTGCCGTTCACTTTACCAAAAATTTTTGGCAGTGTCTTATCCTCTGCCATTGCATAATATGAACGGGGGACCTGCAAAAGTATTGCATTCAAAAATCCAATTGCTGACAAGAATATTGCTGCGGATATAAGCATATATCCTGAATTACCGAAAACAATTTTTGCCACATCTGCTGCAACGAGTTTTGAACTTGCTAATGCGGAGAAACCAAGAACTTTATAATATGCAAAGTTTATAGACAGATAACACATGATTACAATTGCTATTCCCATAAATATTGCAAGCGGAATTTTCTTCTTTGCATTTTTAACATCTTCTCCGAAGTTAATTACCATCTGATAACCACCATAAGAAAAGATTATAGAAATTAAACTAATTCCCAATGCCGAAATCAAATTAACAGAAGCGGCTGGTGGTAATATATCTGTTGTAAAAGAATTTCCTTTAACAGTAAGAGCGATCATAGCAAAAATCAAAATCATAAAAATCTTTAGCATTGATAAAATATTTTGTGCCCATGCACCTGTTTTAATGCCAAGATAATTGATGAGAAGAAGAAATATTACAACTCCTGAAGCAGTTAACTGAATAACAATTGGAGTAATTGCCTCTTTAGGCATGAATAATGGCAGAATATATTCGGCTCCTATCATTGCAACTCCGGCTCCGCTTGCAGGATTGACAAGCATAACATTAGTCCAGTTAAACATAAAAGCAATATCAGAACGGTAACAATGTGCAACTACCAGGTAGAAGCCTCCCGCCGAAGGAAAACGTGAACCAATCTCTGCAAAAGTTAGTGCTCCAAACAAACTTATAATTCCGCCAAGAATCCATGCAGTAAAAAATAATTCAACGGATTGTGTTGAAGATGCAACCATTGATGGAGTGCGGAAAATCCCGATTCCGATTACAAGGCTGACCACAATCATTGTGGTATCAAATGTTGAAAGCTTAGGTTTGATTGACATGAATTTACATCATCATTAAGTTGAAAATTTTTTCCAGAGAGAATAAACCGGTATTCCCATTAAGACAATTATCATTCCCGGCCAGGTATAAGTTGGTTTAAAGATTAAAAGATCAATACAAATTGCAAGTGCAATAGCAAGATAAATTATCGGAACAACAGGATAACCAAAAGTTTTATACGAACGTTCTGCATCCGGTCTCTTTTTACGAAGTATGAATATGCCTGCGATTGTAAGGATGTAAAAAATCAAAACTGCAAACACAACATAATCGAGCAGATCCCCGTAGGTGCCGGATAAACATAATAAGCTTGCCCAGACTGCCTGAAGAATAAGTGCAGTACCTGGAACAGAATGCCTGTTAAGCGTACCGACTTTCTTAAAGAAAAGTTTATCCTTAGACATTGCGAAAAACACTCTTGCACCGGAAAGCACCAGTCCGTTGTTGCATCCGAACGTAGAGATCATAATAAGTACGGCCATAAATGCTGCTGCGGATACACCGAACATTTCTGCTGCCGCTGCAACACCAACTCTGTCGCTTACAGCAAACTGAATTCCGCGGGCAATTTCTGTTGCTCCTTCCGGCATTCCTCTAACAGGCAGTATAAGCACATAAACAACATTTGCAAGAATGTAAAGTATAGTTACAGTTCCTGTTCCTATAATTAAACTAAGAGGAATGTTCCGTTTGGGATTAACAACTTCGCCGGCAATAAAAGTAATACTCTCAAATGCTATGGAAGAAAATAATGAACCAACCATTGCTACTCCGATAGCGGCAATTATCATGGAACCGGAAAGATTTTTTATGGAAAGTATTTGCCCGTTTTCAATTGTAGTCCACGTACCTTCGCAGAAATAACGTAGGTTTGCTGAAATTGATTCAGCATTTCTTCCGATTAAGATACCAAGAAGTATTAATCCAATTAAGGCAAGTGTTTTTGTGATTGTAAAAATGTTCTGTGTTAACTTACCACTTCTTATACCTATTAGATTTATATAAGTAAGAATAATTATGCTTCCAATAGCCAGCATTTGCGCGGCAGAGATATTCAACCCTGCAATGGATAACAGAATATTTTTTTCACTGAACCAGGGAATAAGAACAGAGGTAAATTTTGCAAATGCAACTGCCACCGCGGCAATTGTTCCTGTTTGTATAACAAGGAACATTGTCCATCCGTATAGAAATCCAATTAACGGGTTATAAGCTTCTCTTAAGTAAACATATTGCCCGCCGGCATTAGGCATCATTCCTGCCAGCTCTCCATAGCTTAGCGCAGCAGTAACTGTAACAAGTCCTGTAATAACCCAAACCAGAATTAAATAACCGGGTGATCCCACCGTTCTTGCAATATCTGCACTGACAATAAAGATTCCTGAGCCGATCATCGAGCCTACGACAATCATTGTTGAATCGAAAAGTTTTAATTCTTTTTTAAAGGAAGGAGGATCTGACTTTGTGCTAATGAATTTCTGTCCGTCCATATTTCTTTCCGGTTATTCTTATAACTGGTTTGCAATATGCAATTTGAGATCAATAATATCAACCGAAAATTTCTTTTAGCGCATCAGCAAGTTTTTGGTATTGCTCAAGAAAATTATAAATCTGTACTGATGTTCTTATAAGTCTGTTAGGCGGTGCCGGAAAGAACATCACAGGTATTTCAATTTTATAATCAACATAAAGTAAATCCTGTACAGGATCAATATAATCAAATGGAAAGGGACCGGGATCGCTGCCATCAGGCAAGGGGAAAGAACAGAGTGATGCTAACATATCCTTTGGTGCTGCAGGTTCAATGCTTAGTACCTCGGAGATCATTTCTCTGACTTTAAGAGAAAGATTTCTATTTCTTCCCATCAACTTCTTTATTCCGCCTTCCATTAAGGAATCCATAAACTTAATTGCTTCGGGTACACAAAGGTATGCGGAAAAATCATTTGTGCCTGTCCAGTAAAACTCACTTTGAAATTGTGAATGCGGATTGGCAGGATGATCAACATGCGGATGACTTATAATAGCAGGATGAATTTCTTTTTGCTTATCGGGTCTTACATAAAGAAAGGCAGCACCTTTTGGAGCACACAGCCATTTATGGCAATTAGCTGTGTAGTATGCTGCACCAATAGATTCGACATTAAGTGGAATTGATCCCAGGGCATGAGCACCATCTACAATCGTATCAATTCCTTTGGCAGATAGTTCTTTTACAATCTGTTCAACCGGAAAAATTAATCCTGTTGGAGAAGTGATATGGTCAATCAATGCGATTTTTGTTTTATCATTTACTTTTGATAAAACAGCTTCCGTAACTTCTTCATCTTTTTTAATTGGAAAAGGAACATCGGCAATAACAAGTTTTGCCCCGGTTCTTTTGCAGATGTAATTCATTAAATTTTTACAAGCGCCGTAAACATGGTTTGTTGTAAGCAGTTCGTCATCCGGATTGAAATTAAGCGAATGCAGAATAGCATTTACACCATGTGTAGCATTCGGAACGAAAACTATGTCATCAGTATTAGCAGAGACAAATTCAGCAAGAGCCTTCTTTGCATTATAATACAGTTCATCAAACTTACGTATGAAATATGCGACAGGCTCTTTCTCCATCAGTTCACGGTAATAATTCTGTTTTTCCAAAACCGGAATTGGGCTAGCGCCGAATGAACCATGATTTAGAAAATCTATTTCGCTATCAAGCAGCCAGTGTTTAGAGTATTCGTTTGTAATCATTTTGGTTTCTTCCGTTTTAAAAGTTCCCTTCCTTTGGAAGGGGATAATCCCAAAGGGATGCCTTCGGCAAGGGGTAGGCTTTTTATTTATTTAATTTTTTCTTTCTGATAATTTCCGTTCGCAACTTCTGATGCAGTCAAGTAAGCAAGCCGTACTACCTTTTCAAATAAATCTTTATTTAATGTTTCTGCCGTATCTGTTATACTATGAAGATAAGCATAACTGTTTGTTGTAACAAAGTATGCACACGGAATTCCTTTCTGATGAAAGGGAGTAGCGTCAGCACCGCCGCCAAGCCAGGTGTTATTTGTTATCATTTTAGTGTAGAGAGAATCATTAGATCTTGCAATCCGCCACAAAGCGGGGGCACTTTTTCCATTACCAACCTGGATCGAATCGCCATAACCAACACAATCAAGATTAATCATTGCCGCAATCTTTTCAAGAGGCACAGGTGAGTTATCCACAAAATGCTTTGCACCATACAATCCAATTTCCTCGCAGGCAAATAAAACGAATATGATCGATCGCTTAGGTTTGATTTTGCTTTTTGCGAACGTCCTTGCCATTTCAAGTACAGCTGCGGAACCCGAAGCATTATCATTTGCACCCGGCGCATAAATTTCTCCTGCCTGGCTGCCTACGTGATCAAGGTGAGCACCAACTACAAGATATTCATTTTTTAATATGGGATCGGAACCTTCGAGCATGCCAACCACATTCATGGTTTCCATTTCCTCATAATACTTTGCTGTTGCTAGAATTTCTGCTGTGGTTGTTAATGGAATTGAGAATGGTCTCCTGGTTGAATCAATTCTTGTCTGTAAATCTTTTAGCGTGTAACCGCTACCTGCAAGAAATTCATCTGCTACAGGAATATCAATATGCATCGATGGAAAAGTTTCATTTTGCTTACCTTCACCATCAAGAACGCTCAGGATCGGCTCCTGCGGTTTTGCATCGTTTGGAAAAGAGACAAACAATATAGCAACAGCGCCATGCGTATATGCGTTGGAAATTTTTTCTCTTAAGGACAAATCACCAAGATGATATTTATCTTCTAATCTCCATTTTGGACTGTATTTAAAAGCAATAACTATTTTGCCCTTTACATCAATGCCGGCATATTCATCATAATTAAGTTTGGTGTTTGTAATCCCGTATCCAACAAAAGCTAAAGGGGCGGTTATATGTCCTGAACCGGTGAAGCCGCGGAAAACGTAATCCTTGCCGAGATTAAATTCTTTTTTAACCTGGTTGTTCTCAATCAGATTCAGTTTTGCCGGTGCAAGTATTTCATTGTACTCAACGTTGAAATATTGAAAATATTTTTTATCACCCATGGGTTTAAAATCAAGGTACGCAAACTCATTTGCCATAAAGCTGGCGGCTTTATTATAACCGTCGCTGCCTGAAAGTCTGCCTTCAAGTTCTTTGGATGATAAATACCTTACCACTTTAATAAGATTTTCATTTTTTATTTCTAAGTAAGAATCCTTTAAGCTTAAATGTTGGGCAGTTAACGAATTAAATATTAATACAATAAGTAAGAATAATTTTATGCGCATAAGAAAATCCTTGTCTGAATTACTATATATTGTGGTCTTCTAAATACAATTAATCATCATTAAAAATTCCTGTGGCATTATTCCATGGAAAAATTTTTGCAGCTAAACGTGATTGATACTTATCTCCCCCATAAATAATATATGAGCGGGTTGAATCATCTGCTGAAATGCTCTTGTAATAATTTAGTCCTTTAAAAAATTCTTCAGTAATAGTTTTTCCGGCTTTAATTTCTATAATTTTTTTATTTATGCCAAAATCTGCCAGGCAGTCAATTTCTCTTCCTAACTTATCCCTCCAGAAGAATAAATTATTATCAAGGCCTTTATTAAATCGGAATTTAATCAAATCTGCAATAACTAAATTCTCAAACAAGGAACCGAGCTGATAATAAGTATTTGTTTGATTGATATCTGATAAACCCAAAAGCGAACAAGCAAGCCCGGTATCATAGAAATACAGCTTAGGCATTTTTACAAGACGCTTATTAAAGTTTTGATGATGCGGCATTAAACGGAAGATTATAAAACTTGCCTCAAGCACACTAATCCATGATTTTGCCGTATTAATTGAAATTCCAACTTCGTTTGCAAGTGAAGAAAGATTTAATAACTGTCCGACTCTACCTGCGCATAATTTAACAAACATCGAAAACGAATTTATATCCGGGATGCTTTTTATTTGTCTTACATCTCTTTCAAGATATGTGTGAATATAATTGGGAAACCAGTCTACCGGTTCAATCTGCCTGTCATAAATTGGCGGATAAAATCCTTTGAACACGTATGTAGTAAAATTCTCATTTGCTTTAGGGGAAATTATTTCATTCATACTAAATGGAAGAAGAACCTGGATTGCAACGCGACCTGCTAACGTCTGGGAAATTTTTTGGTGCATCAGAAAATTCTGCGAACCCGTAAGAATAAAATTTCCTTGGATTTTTTTTTCATCCACAATTGTTTGAATATAAGAAAATAATTCCGGGACTCTTTGTGCTTCATCTATTATCATTCCCCCGTTATGCTGATTAAGAAAAGAGCGCGGATCACTAATGGCGAACAGGCGCGTGTCTGGATCCTCTAAATTTGTATAAATATATTTTTCGAAAATTGACTTAACCAAAGTTGTTTTACCGGATTGTCTTGGACCGATAAGAGCTATCACAGGAAATTTTCCCGTAAGCTGCAACAGTTTATTTTTCATTTCACGTTGAATCATATGCAAAAATATATGTATCTGGACAAATTTGCAATCCGGTTGCATAATTGTCCACAAGACCGCTGAAATTCTAATGAAAAAGAAGCTTTAATTTTTATAGGTTAGTTTTTAAATTCAAATGAGACGGTGAACTAAACTTTTTCTTTTAGTATTTTGCATTCAAAATTTTTGAAAGGTAACGAAACCGGTGATGAAAAATTTATTTGTTGTAATGTTTTTCTTTGTTTTAACTCAAATGAGCTGTAAATATTATTCACAATCATCTGATCTGGATTTATTAAGAAAGTATGAAAAGCAGACAAAAGAAATCCTCGATTCAGCACTTGAAAACAGAAAAGGATATAATTACCTGACTGAGCTTTGCGGATTCGGTCATCGTCTTAGCGGTTCAGACAATTCTATTAAAGCAATTAAATGGGCAGAAGCTAAAATGAAGGAACTCGGCTTTGATAATGTTTGGCTTCAGCCGGTTATGGTACCTCGTTGGGTTCGCGGTAATGTTGAAAAAGCAACAATAGTTAATTCAAGGCAATTCAACGGTAGAAAACTTTCAATCTCTGCTTTGGGAAGAAGTATAGGGACAGAAAAGAATGGAATAACTGCAGGGGTTCTTGAAGTAAAATCAACGAAAGAATTAAAAGCATTAGGTTATAAGGTAAAAGGAAAAATTATATTTGTAAATAAACACTTCAATGAAACAAATTTTAATACTTTTACAAGTTACGGTGAAGTTGCTAATGAAAGATATAACGGTCCGCTTGAATGTGCAAAATACGGGGCTGTTGCAATGATACTTCGCTCTGCAACATCCAAATATGATAACATCCCTCATACTGGTGTTACTGCACCTTTTGATTCGCTTAAAGCTATTCCATCTGCTGCAATTGGTTTAATTGATGCTGACTTCCTAAGTAAAGCTTTGCAGAAAGATCCGGATCTTAAAATCAAATTAAACCTGTCCTGCAAAAATGAAGATGAAGTTCAATCCTATAACGTGATTGGTGAAATTAAGGGAAGTGAATTTCCCGAAGAAGTAATTGTTATAGGAGGACACTTTGATTGCTGGGATGTTTCCTGCGGCGCACATGATGACGGTGCGGGATGCATTCAAACTATGGAAGTGCTTGATTTATTTAAAAGACTGAACATCAAACCGAAAAGAACAGTGAGATGTGTATTCTTTATTAATGAAGAGAATGGTACACGTGGCGGAATTGAATACGGTAAGTATGCAAAGGCATCAGGTGAAAAACATATTGCTGCAATCGAGTCAGACAGGGGAGCTTTTACTCCAAGAGGTTTTTATGTGGATTCCGATTCTGTAAAGTATGGTAAAATTAAAATGTGGCTACCACTGCTTGAGGAAACCGGTATCGATTGGATTAAAAAAGGCGGAAGCGGTGTTGATATTTCTAAAATTGAAAGCTGCAAAACAAAAATTGGATTTGTGCCTGACTGGCAGCACTACTTCGATTATCATCATTCGGCAAATGATGAAATTGATGCCGTTAGCCCAAGAGAACTTGAACTTGGTACTGCTGCAATTGCAATTATGACTTTATTACTTAGCGAAGAAGGGATATGAAAACATTTGCTGCAAGGGCAATTAGCTACTTTAACAATTTAAACGCTCTTGAAAATATGCCCCCAGGTATTGAAGTAATGAATCCCTATCCGGATAAAACTGTTAAGGCAATCGTTAAAGAGTTCTTTACAAAATATTATAATGATAACAATCCTCGGGTTTTTATTTTCGGAATTAATCCCGGGCGTTACGGCGGTGGCCTTACAGGCATATCATTTACTGATCCTGTTGCACTTAAAAATGAATGTTGTATTGATAACTCTCTAAGCAACAGGAAAGAAATATCGAGTGAGTTTGTTTACAAAGTTATAAATGAATTCGGCGGTACCGGAAAATTTTTCAGCGGTTTTTATCTTACCGCGTTATATCCTCTTGCAATAATTAAAGACGGGAAGAACTGTAATTATTACGACAGCAAAGAGCTTATCGATACTTTCAAAACAGAAATTTATTCTTCAGTGAGTAAACAAATGTCTTTTGGCAGCAGGAAAGATGTTGTTATTTCCTTTGGTAAGAAGAACGGTGCATTTCTTAAACATATTAATGATGAAATGAAATTGTTCGGAAGGATTGAAATTCTTGAACACCCGCGTTTTATAATGCAGTACAGAAGAAAATCCCTAACAAAATATATCTCCCGTTACATAGAATTAATGAATAGCCTGCTGTTGAAGCAATAAGGCACTATTCTTTTTATAAATTGAAGAAGGAATATTACAAATGAAATCCATCTGCTATTTAAAAAGTATTTTAATTGTTATTTTATTTTTGCTACCGTTAGGCTGCTCAGAAGATGAAATACCTGTTGAAGCAGAGTTTACAAAACTGTTAATGGGGAAATGGGTAAATACTAAAGCAAATAATAACCTAATACTTACCGATGCTTCTTTCGTAATGGAGTTCAAAACAAATTATGTTGAAATGTACGCAACAGGTTTTCAACTGGATGAGAATAATAAAATCTGGATGGAAAATTCTAACTATAACTTTTCTGTTAATAATGATGTTATAAGTATCGATGGAAAAGATATACTCGGCAAAGTCTATCATCTTGAGCTAAAAATTATTTCATTGAATGACTCCCTGTTGAAGTATTCTGATTCCAAAATAATTATTGATGGTGTGGATTATACGAGTCCTGTTGAATATACCTGTAAAAGGATTACCAAAGATTACAGCAGCCAGTTTGTGGGCGTATGGTACGGCAAATGTACTTCAAACAATAATAATGATACAACTTACCATTACTGGGAATACTTTGCTGACGGCACCTACAATTATTACTTCCATGATGAAAACAATAAGTGGTTTAAGAAAACCGACAATGAAGGAAAATATTTCCTGTACCAGAATCTTTTTGTAAGCAATTACTCCAATGACCTTACCAGCGGCATTGTTGGTAAAGCATATGAATGCTGGCAGTTTTCTATTGCAGGAGATAAAATGATCTGGACAGGCTTACGCGCAAACAATAAAACAGTTACTTACGAAATGAAAAAAGTTGTTAACCCGCCGGAAGTATGATGATGAAGATGTAAAATGTTAAATGGGAGATGGAATATGTTATATGGGAAATGTCCCGCAAATTTATAGGCCTCAGGCTTAGCGGGATCAGCCTTAGCCAGATTTATAAGCCTTTGGCTAAGGCTAATAAATTTGGCTGAGAAAATGTTATATGTAAGATGGAAAATGTAATATGGGAAATGGAAAAGAAGAAATATATACAACATTAGTAGTACAGAAAGGATAATTTGTTTGACCTTGCTATCGGATTTATCCTGCAGTATGTTGTACTGTTCTTATTCCGGAAAAAATTATGAGGGTCCGAATGAAAAGTGAAAGTAAATTTTTAATACTTCTCTTATTATTATTTCCCGGCAATATTAATGCTCAGGATACTTTTGTTAGTGTTGGAATTAAACTTGGATATCTATGGGGAAAAGGCGGCGGAAGTTTTTATCCTGGTGTTGAAATAAGTGCTGTAACCTGGGGAGATAGGAGTAATAAACTTTATCCTTTTGGTTTTACACTGGATTATGAGTATATCTCTCATCTGAAAAGCAGCAGAATTCATTTAGGATTTGAGAAAAATGTAGAAATATTCGGCGTTGATGTCGGCCCTACGATTGTTCTTGGAGAGGAAAATAATTTTGGAATAAGCATTATACCTTACGCTGGTTTTATACTTATACCATACGGCGAGTTTTCAATATTCCGCGGATACACTACTTATGGAACAGGAGCTTATATTAAAGTACCGATCAGAACAAATACACACCGGTTTAGTGTTGGTGGATGACACCTTGGAAAATAGTTTTTACATAACCGGGTTTTAGTAAGACATCTTATGATGAACGAAGGAGTGTTTGAAAGTCTTCCTTTAGCAACATAGAAATTATATTTTCTAACCTGTACAAGGTTACTGTGCTCTTGTTTTTTAGACTTATATCTGTTCACAATTCAATCAGTATTAATTCAATTCCTGCATTTACAACCGTTGGTTGTTAAAAACAACAACAAGTATTGTAATTACAACCAACTGGTTTCGTATTGCTACTGTTTTTGGAAATGAATCCGGATATCTTTACAGTATCAAAAAAAAGAAAGGATAATACTAATGGAAACGAAGGTTATAGGAAGTAAAATTGCCAAAGCAAGAAAGAAAATAAATATTTCTCAGGCTCAACTTGCCAAGCAACTATTTATTAGTCCGCAGGCGGTTGGAAAATGGGAACGCGGGGAATCAATTCCGGATATAATTACACTTAACCGACTTGCAGAAATTCTGGGTGTTGACCTTAACTATTTTTCGGAAAACTTCCAGTCTGCAGATGAGGAAACAGTTTCTAAAAGAATCAGTAACATTAATGGCGACAATAAGCAAACAGTTCAGGAGGATACAAATCCCTCCCACTCAATAGAACGACAGGTGCTGACGAACTTTAGTGCCAGCAACCTGAATAAAAGTGACTTTGCCGGTGTTACCGCTCATAAAAGTAAATTTGAAGGAAGTATATTACATGGCTCCGACTTTACGGATGCGGATTTTACAGGCAGTTTATTTATGAGCAGTGATGTTGGTGATGCTAATTTCGATGGAACGAATCTTACAGACTGTACATTGTCGGTAGTAGACCTTGCCGGTGCAAACTTCAACAAGGCTATTCTTGTACGCACGGAATTCAGTAAGTCAATGCTTACCCATGCAAAATTCACCGATGTAAATCTGATAGACGTAAAACTGACGATGACCGACCTGAGAGAAGCAAACTTCAAAAACTGTGTCTTTAACGGTGTGGATTTTAAATATTCTGATTTACGGGGACTATGCCTTGACAACCAAAACTTTAATGGCGTCAGGTTTGATAAGTCGGCGCTGAACGAAGTTACGTTTAAGGGTGCGATACTAAGAAATGTATCTTTCCGCCCTACGCATGTTTTAACTAATAAATATTACCGCGCTATCAAAACCATTTGTTTTGACGATGCAATGATGGATAAACTAACCTATGCCGCACTAAAGGGTATGGGAGCAGAGCTTACAAAAGTTACAGTTATTTAAGGAGCACAGCATATGCAAAACAAATCAATTAAGGTAAAAGGATTGCAGAAATCCTTTAAAAATCTTCATGTATTAAGAGATGTGAATTTTGAAGTGGAGGAAAGCAGTATCTTTGCCCTGCTCGGTTCCAATGGTGCGGGTAAGACAACAATTATTAAAATCCTTACAACATTGCTTAAGCAGGATGAGGGAACTGCAGTTGTAAACGGATTTGATGTTGCAGCAAATCCCGAAAGAGTACGCCAGTCGATCAGCCTTACCGGGCAATTTACAGCTGTGGACGAGATATTGACGGGCCGGGAAAATTTGATAATGATTGCAAGACTACGGCACCTTAAAAATCCGTATCAGGTTGCAAAGGATCTGCTCGAGCGCATTGGACTAACTGCAGCCGCAGATCGCAGGGTTTCTACCTATTCGGGAGGTATGCGACGCAGACTGGACATAGCAATGAGCCTGGTGGGAAAAACAAAGATTATCTTTCTGGATGAACCAACTGCCGGACTTGATCCTGAAGCGCGCATTGAGGTTTGGAAGATTATTAAAGAACTTGCCAACACGGGTACAACAATGTTCCTTACTACACAATATCTGGATGAGGCTGAACAGCTTGCCGATAGAATTGCAATTTTACATGGAGGCAGAATCATCGCAAATGGTTCGCTCCCGGAATTGAAAAAGCTCTTCCCGCCTGCAAAGGTGGAATACATAGAAAAACAACCAACATTGGAGGAGATATTTCTATCAATCATAAGCATAAAGGAGAATAAGTAAATGGTAATGACAAAGAAATATTTATTCAATGATATGATTGTTATGCTTGGACGTTCAATGCGGCATCATTTTAGAAGCATAGATACCATAATTACAGTTACTATTATGCCTGTTGCATTGATGCTTCTGTTCGTTTATGTGTTGGGTGGCGCTATCCAAACCGGCACAGATAAATATGTTAATTACCTGTTGCCTGGCATACTGCTAATCACTATTGCAAACAGTCTAGGCTACACGTCTTTCCGAATATTTACCGATATACAACGTGGAATATTTGAGCGTTTCCACTCAATGCCTGTTTCCCGCTCGGCTGCGCTGTGGGGGCATGTAATAACCTCATTGGTATCTAATGCGATCTCGCTTATAGTAGTTATTCTTGTAGCGCTCATTATTGGCTTCCGCTCGCCGGCAGGAATATTGCCTTGGGTTGAAGTGGCCTTTATTCTTGGGCTGTTTACACTGGCTTTAACGTGGATTGCAGTAATTCCGGGTTTATCTGCAAAAACACAGGATGGTGCAATTGTAATAGCTTATCCAATTCACCTTCTTCCATTAATCAGCTCAGCGTTTGTACCGACCAATTCAATGCCATCGGTTATTCGTTCCTTTGCAGAAAATCAGCCTGTGACACCAATAGTGGAAACCATTCGTGCGTTGCTTGCTAATCGTCCTGCAGGAAATGAAATATGGACAGCACTAATATGGTGCGTCGGTATTATGCTTATGGCCTATATGTTTTCTTTGAGAGTTTATAAAAGACGTGTGTAAATTATTTTTACCTATGTACAGAAAAATTCACGGAAATGAACTGTCAAGAAGTAAACTGAAGAGTTACATTGCTATGTAATGAATAATTCGCTTTTTAAAATTATTTCTGCAACGGCTAAAACAATATCCGGAAAATCAGAAATTCACTATAGTAGATTATTCGCGACTTTATGAAAATATAAACGTTCAGAAACTTATCTTAAGCTATTGAACCTATCATTGATATTCTGGCGGAAATATAGTTTAGAACACCATAAAGTTTTACATGTCATTCTACTCCGCCTGAAGTTTCTTCCTAATAGGAAAAAGAAATTCAGTGCTGTCGCATTTCTGATTACCCAGAAGGAATAACCCAACTAAAATAACGAGAGCAATTGCTGTGGTGCTGTGTTCAACTGTGAAAACATTGCTGTACCAATCTGTATTCCGATATTACCCTTTGTTGCCTTTAGTTGCTCTTCAGCTATGTCAGCATCAAAAATGCTTGATATTGTTGCTGTATTATTAGCAAGTGAAGCTGTAAGGAATTCACTTCTTGAATCTGCTGTTTGAATTAAATTGCCTATTCTACCCAGGGCAGATCTCACATTATCCTGGGCTGTTATAAGATTACTTGCCGATGTAAGAATTGTATCGGTATCTGTACTTAAAAGCCCACCACCGTCAATTATAATGTCTTGTACTTCTCTTGTAAGACCAAGTTCTCCCACTATATCAACTCCGCTTGTGGTTTTAAAACTTGTAATATTTGAACCAATAGTACTAGAAACTCTTGGACTTCCATAAGTTGGTGCTCCAATCCAGGAAAGAGAAACCCCGGGATTCTGCGAAGCGGCAGCATTTCTTATAGCGTTGTAGATGTCACCTTTATTTGAACAACCCACTGTCGAGACACCAAAACTTGATGAAGTTCCATTGGCAAATGTTACTGTAATTGAAGACGTCTGGGCACCACCTGTATAGGCTTCTGAAGTATCTATCAGTAGATCGCTTGACACAAAAGAAACTCCAAAATCTGGAATTACTACTGTACCACCTCCTAAGGTTGATTTAATAGTATCTACGTTTAAATAATTACTGCTTGCAAAATCAACTGTAAATGTATTGCCACCTAAATCAAACGTATCATTTGAAGCAAGGGCTGTACCGTCAGACTGTGCTAACAGGTTATGCCCGTTTATGTTTGTGTTTTTTAGTATAGAATCAATATCACTTGCAAGTGTCTTTATATCTTTTGCTATTGAATCTTTATCCTTTAATGGATCCTGGGCGTCAACATACTTTGCTGCTATCTGGTTAAATTTATCATTTATCTGTTGTAAAGCGGTTTCTGCGGTGGAAAGATAATTCTTTGCGGCTGAAACATTATTGAGTTGTGATTTCTGTCTTAACGATTGGGCTTCAAGTTGTTTCCCCACATTATAACCGGAAGTGTCATCTGAAACACTGTTTATTTTTTTCAGAGTGGCAAGACGTAACTGGGATTTTTGAGTTTCGGCAGTAGTTTTTACTAATGCATTATATGCCTGAAGAGAATCGATGCTGGTGTTAATTGAAAAAGCCACTTTATACCTCCATGTATATTTTAAAGCTTCCTTGCCAGAAATTTCAATTTATCCAAAAGTATAATCGGTATGGTGACAATAAAGTTTAGACTTAAAATTAAAATATTTTTACTTTTTCTTAAAAATTTTTCTGATGCGGTGAAATTTTAATTGTCCGGTCAGTTCGTCGGACAGGGTGTTGCAGAAAACCAAATTTTATCGTGGTGAGTCCCGCAAAACGGGAAACCACGAAAACAAATTAAAATCATCCCTCGACTTCGCCTGGGATGTGTAATTATTAAGTTATGCAACAGCCTGCGGGGCGAATTTCTTCTGACGTGAAATATAATTATTAGTTTGCAACAACCTGTTTTTTCTTCATCTCATTAACTGAAGGAGTATAGAAAGAAATTATTCCTATTAACATTATTGCAACACCGGAAATAATAAATGTATTCGTTATACCAATTCTGTCTGCTATCAATCCGGTTTGAAGTAAGCCTATCATTGATGGAAGCATTGTAACACTTCCATAGATAGAAAAAACCCTGCCCAGCGCAGCAGCATCAACAGTAGTTTGAATAACAACAGTAAAAGCACCTGAATATATTGCTCCCGAAATACCACAGATAAAAGTTAGAGCAACAAAAATCCAGAAACTATTTACAGATAAAACCCCTGATCCCGCGAAGGTAAATCCAATTATAAGATACATCAAATTGATTAAAATAATTCTGTTTACTTTTAACTTCTGAATTCCCATCAGTAATCCTCCGGCAAGCATTCCCAAACCCCATGCAATTTCAACAATGCTCATCATATAAGTGTTGCCGGAAAAGTGATTGAGTGTCATCAGTGGGAACAGTACAGCAACCGGCATTAAAAAAAACATTACAGCAAGAGTATAAATGAACAGCCAAAGCAAACCGGGTTTACCATATACTTCTTTCAGTCCTTCTTTCATTTCCCTGAACAAATGAGGCGCCTGTGCATCTTCTTTCTTTGGCGGATTAGGAATCTTAACAAGCATAAGTGCACCGCAAGCCATAACTGCTCCTAAAACATCGAACATCAGCACATAACTCATATTTAGCACTGTTATAAAAAGTGCTGCAAGGGCAGGACCGGCAATTGTGCTGATAGAATGAATAACCTGGTTAATACCGGAGATACGCATCAATTTAGATTCTGGTGCAAGTAACGGAATTGAAGCCTGCATTGCCGGAACATGGAAGGCGGCCCCAATAGAACGCAATGCGAGAATTAAATAAATATATCCGAGTTCAGCTTTGCCAAAATAAAACAAAACAGCAAGAACTATTGAACAGACTGCAATAAATAAATCTGCTGTAATCATAGTCGTTTTTCTGTCCCAGCGATCAATTAAAACTCCGGTAAATAAACCAAAGATTAACTGGGGACCAAGGGTTGCCATTGTAGTAAATGCAAGAACTTCTGCCGAACCTGTCTGCACACTTAACCAAAATACAACCGCATAACCAACAACTGCGCTGCTTAAAGTAGAGAATAACTGCCCGGTCCAAATGATAATAAAAACTTTTTTCCAATCGTTCATAAAACTTCCTTTTTATACGAAGCATAAATTAAATAAGAACTACAACCATCAAATAGAAAATGGCGGAGTTATCATGAAAATTTTATCTAATTAAGAAAACGTCTTCAGAAGTTGCTGAAGATTATTAAGAAGCTCAGGGTTTTATTAGCCCCGTTTTCTTATAAAGAATTGTACTATGATGTGATTTATTAATTTCATTGGACAAAAGTTAAGTTTTGTTTAGCTAAACATAATATGTTTTGGGAATTGAAACAATACCGGTACAGATAAAAACATAATTGATTAAAAAATAATTGATACAGCATTGCCGACGGATGAATGGAAGAAATAATAGTGAGTAAGTTGAAAGTACAGTTAAATAATTTTAAGATCATGTAATGTTGCTAACTCTTTTTTTTATATTTTTACTGAAGTGTTGAATGAGAAATGTGTAATTAAGACACCAATAGAAAAATAACTTGTCCTTTAATATTTATCTTTGGGCAAGTCATGTTTTATTCATTGCGGAGAAATGAAATGAGAAAACAAATAATCGTTTTTATAATTCTTATAAGTTCTTTAAGCGTTTTCGGCCAGGCTGGTTCAGGTACAAAATGGGTCGGTACATGGGCCGCAGCACCGCAGCTTGTTGAATCCGGTAATATGCCGCCTTCTCCTGGTTTAACTAACAATTCATTACGCCAGGTCGTTAGAGTTTCTATTGGCGGGGATACAATTCGTCTTAAACTTTCAAATGAATTCAGCTCAAACTCCGTAACAATTAAATCAGTTCAGATTGCAGCATCAACCGGCGGCAGTAAAATTGATACTGCTACAAATAAAGAATTAAAATTTAACGGCAGCTCAGAAGTTGTAATAAACAGGGGAGAAGCTGTTACTTCTGATCCTATCCTATTTACTTTAACACCACGAATGGATGTAGCAATTACAATTTATTACGGCCAGACTTCATCAACTGTTACGGGGCATCCCGGCTCCCGTACAACGTCATATATAATCTCCGGGAACAACACTGTCGTAAAAGATTTTACCGGTGCAGTAACCACAGATCATTGGTACAACATAAACTCTATTGAAGTAATTGCCGATTCATCTACTGCCTGTGTGGCTGTTCTTGGTAATTCAATTACAGACGGACGCGGCTCTTCGACTAACATGCAGAACAGATGGACAGATATTTTTTCTGAATCACTTCTTAAAGATTCAACTACAGATAAAGTTGGTGTTTTAAATATGGGGCTTGGCGGCAATTGTGTGCTTGCAGGTGGGTTGGGACCAACAGGTGTAAGCCGCTTCGATCGTGATATTATTAATCAGGCAGGTGTACGCTGGGCAATTGTATTTGAAGGTGTGAATGATATCGGTGGTGTAAAAAATTCTGAGGCATCTGTAAGAATCGCAAATAATCTTATAGATGCATACAAACAAATGATTGCGAAAGCTCATAATAAAAACATTAGAATTTATGGCGGCACAATTATGCCGTTCAAAGGAAACTCTTATTATAACCAAAATAGTGAGGAATGCAGGAATGCAGTTAATAAATGGATCCGCACAAAAGGAAATTTTGATGCCTGTATTGATTTTGATAAGATAATGCGTGACCCGCAGGATACGGCTCAATTGCTTTTACCAGCTTACCAGAATGATGGCCTTCATCCTGATGCTGCAGGATATAAACTAATGGGTGAATCCGTTGATGTTAATTTATTTACCGGCGCAGATACTGTTTACCAGCAGGGTAATAATACTAAGCCTGAATCCTTCTGGTTTGAGGCCGAACGTTTTGTTAAGAGCGGAAGCAATTTTAATATTGTTGATGACGGCCTTGCTTCCAATGGGAAATATATAACGGTCAAAACCGGTGTACAATCTCTTAATGCTGCTCCCGGAGATACATTAAACCTGATCTCCCTTCCTTTTATGGTTACTAATGATACAACTTTTAATGTCTTTGCACGTTTAAACTGTCCAACTTATGATGATGATTCGTATTGGGTAAAAATTGATGACGGCGCATTTACAATGTGCAACGGTCTTGTTACAAGCGGATGGGCATGGATGAAACTTGTTTCGGCAAATTTATCAAAGGGAAATCATAAACTTATTATTGGTTATCGTGAAGATGGTGCATGCATGGATAAACTCTGTATTTCAAATGATGCGATAATTCCAACAGGTATGGGCGGAGTTGATTCCGTTGCTGTAAGTGTTAATTCAATTGAAATGATAAAAGGTTATTCGTTAAAGCAGAACTATCCTAATCCTTTTAATCCTGCCACGGAAATATGTTTTACAATTCCTGAGCAATCATATGTGTCGTTAAAAGTATATGATACACTTGGTAGAGTTGTCTCGGTGCTTCGTTCAGAAGAGATGCATGCCGGAACATACTTGCAGCAATGGGATGCAAAAAATCTTGCAAGTGGAGTTTACTTCTGCTGTCTTGAATCAGCATCATTCATTGATACAAAAAAACTTGTGCTGCTTAGGTGAGTATTTAGCAAGCGCTAAGCAATGAAAATATGAATGGGGGAATTGGGGGAACGAAGAGTGAGTGAAGCGGGGAAAGGGGAAATGTCATTAAGTGGTCATTCACTTTGCGTCATTCAGTTGATATCCATTTGTAATTCGATTGTTAATCGCTAGTAATACAGTGGTAATTCGTAGTAATACAATAGTCAATCATACGATCTCCCATTCACCGATTCGCCTCTTCTCCGATTCATCTCCTCAGTTGCTGCTAATTCAGTTGACATTCAGTTGTAATACAATTGTTAATCATTGGTAATACAATTGTAAATCGTGGTAATTCAATAGTTGATCACACGATCTCCCATTCACCGGTTCGCATCTTCTCCGATTCATCTTCTCGGTTGCTGCGTCATTCAGTTGTAATTCGATTGTCAATCGTTAGTAATACAATTGTAATTCATAGTAATACAATAGTCGTTCACACGATCTCCCATTCACCGATTTGCCTCTTCACCGATTCATATGATTTTCTTTCCCTTCGATCATTCATACTTCCTTCCCGGTTTCCAATTTCAAATTTCTAGTTTCTAACTTGAGAATAGTTGAGATATGCCTTCCGCATGTCTTGACAAGAAAAAATAAATGAATTATTATTGCAAAGGTTTTTAACACAATAATCTTTGCGGGGGCAAAGTGCTTTTAAGGTTTCCAAATAGCTCTCTCACTTACTCGCGTAAACGAAGTTACAATTACTATATACAGATCAGAATTTTCAGGATTAAGGCAGAATTTACTGAATTAGAGAATTAACAGAATTGTTGGTGCTGAAAATAGTTTTTAACTCATCCCCTTTATCCCCTTCTCTTTTGAAGAGAAGGGGAAAGCCTTGCAATGCAACAAGTATATAAAAACTATTGGCAGGGGTTGAGTTGAAAGAATATAAATAATAAAACTAACGCTGGTAGATAAACAGCTAAGGACATATCATCTATTGGCGGCTTGCCCCGGCAAAGACGGGCTTAAGTAATAGTTATAAGCTTATTAACGTATTTATATATGGTATTTCAATCAATCTGGATAAAATATGAGAGACATTATTAAAAGTATTGTAACTTTACTGATAGCATCAGTTGGATTCATTGGGGGCATAATATGGCTTTATCAGTCTAATTGGGATATGGAGCCACTAATTTTGATTATCGTATCATTTATAGAAATAGTTGCCTACATTTTTATGAAACACTTTAAAGAAGAAAAACCATCATCGGAAGAAAGGTACCCAACAAAAATTAAAAATCAACAAATTATAAACAATACGAACGGTGTGAAAAAACAAATCAATATTCAGAACAATAAAGGCGATATTAATCTATAATGGAACAAAAAATAGACAATAAAGGTACAGTCGACACACAACTTAACGTCGCAAATGCTGAGAACGTCTATCTAGCAAAAAAAACACGTTTTGCGAAAAGATTTGAAAAACTCAACCAAGAAGTTGCAAGCGATGATCGGTATGAAGGCGTAATGGAATCTTTAAAGCATTACTTAACAAAGCTTGATGGCGTTGATATGCCCACCAAATTACAAGATGGGGGTTTTACCGATAATGAAATAATTAAAGCTACTAGAAGAAAAGAAAAATATGCCAAACGTCTTGAAAAAAACCTTTTTTTCGAATCTGCACAATGGATTGATAGTCAAATATTCGCCAAAATTATGATTGATTTTGAAACCTATGTTGAAAAGCCTTTAATAAATAAAGGTGCGAACAAAGATATCATATTACAAGCAGTTGTTGAAAAAGTGATAAACCCAATTCTTGATATAATAAACATTGAAGGCGAATATGATAAGGTTCTGAATTATACATTAGAAGATGTCTTTGGTATGGTATATTATTTAACTGGGATGTGTCATATAAATTGGAAAAACTATGATAATATATAATCAAGCTTACGACCTGTATTATGCAATATTTAGATTACTACAATTTCTTAATCGTTTTGAAGAAGAGAGTATTATTGAGGTCGAAAGATTTAGGATTTGGGATTTTTATTATTTATTTCCATATAAAATTCTATCCATAAAATTAAAACGCAATGAATCTGAAATAAGAAAAGTCATAAAAAATTCAATTGAGCGTTCACAGAATCCATATGAAAAAATAACAGATGAACGAAAGATTTTTGAAAAAATTAAACCTTATCAAATTGCTGCATTAAATTGTATTGCATCTTATGGCATTATCGATAAATCGATTCTAAGTCAACAAAGAATATCAATAATCAACAAAAATATTCTCAATGATTTTGTTTCAAAAGGTGAAGAACTCTCAGCAATAGAAAAAAACGTAATAAACTTAATGACGTTGTATTTCAATCAAATTCCACTTTTTGGAACTGATGGATTAAAAAGTAGAACTAATCTTATGGAAAGCCAATATGATGCGTAATAATTTATTTTTAAATAGGCTTTGTATTTTAACCGAGGATGGTGCAACCGCCTATGATGAATCATTTCATAAGGGAGTAAATATTATAAGAGGCGATAACAGCAGTGGGAAGTCGACAATAACCCACTTTATTTTCTTTGCACTAGGAGGAGCTTTTAGCGATTTTGTGCCAGAAGCAAGGATGTGTTCAACAGTATTTGCTGAAGTTGAGATGAATAATCTAGAGTTTACTATCAAAAGAGAATTACTCAAAGATGAAGCTGGAAATATCAATAGCCAAGCACCATTATATTTCTTTTGGGGCAAAATGAATGAAAGTTTTAACCCACCTCCTGAGAAAAACTGGCAGAAATTTGGGTATAGAACAACAGAAAATAGGAAGAGCTTCTCAAACGTAATATTTGAATCTCTTGGTTTACCAATCGTAAAAGGAGATAGCAATATTACAATCCACCAAATATTAAGGTTACTTTATATCGACCAAGATTCTCCAACAAATTCACTATTCTATTATGAACATTTTGACAGTCAACTCACGAGGGAGACTGTATCTGACTTATTGTTAGGTGTATATAATGAAGAATTGTATGATAATAAAAGACGCTTGATTGAGGCTGAGAAGGAGTTAGAGGGAATTAAAAGTGAACTAAAAGCTACTAGTCATTTTTTCTCAGATCCTCTAACCCTAAATCCGAATCACATTATTAGTGTAATTGAGAATAGAGAAAAGGAAATCTCGGAACTGCAAGAAGAAATCTCGCTCATTCGAACA
>QZKB01000078.1 GCA_003599415.1 Ignavibacteriales bacterium
AATGTAGGATTTTCAAAGAAGGAGAATATTTCTCCCGGTTTCTTTTCCGTAAAGAATACGATACCTGCAAATACAAGTCCTGTTAAAGCTTCTCCTGCAATTAACCCGGACGCGAGCAGAACGCCATTATTTTCCGATCTGATTTTCTGGGCATCGTTGAATTTTCTTGAAGCAGCTATTTTATCAAGAATACCTTTTATCAAACCACCAATAAAAATAGCAAAAGTGGTTTCAAGGGAAAGGTACATTCCAACGCTTACCAGCATCGGGCTCTTAACTCCCATCAATACAAAACCAAAACCCATAACCATTCCAACAATTATTAATGGCCAAGCCATTTTACCGGCAACAATTCCCTGTGAAAGCATTGCCATTAATCCTGCCTGAGGAGCCGATAAATCTTTGTGACCAAAACCAGTTCCGCCAATGTTTAAGTTTGCCTGATTCAATACAACCAAAGGAATAAACATTACTGCAGCAGCTACAGCAACACCAAAGATATCACCGACCTGCATTTTCCATGGTGTACCACCAAGAATATGTCCGACTTTCAAATCCTGAAGCATTTCACCTGCAACAGCAGAAGAGATACATACAACAGCGGCAACTGCTAAAACGGCAGCAACTCCCTGTTCACCCTTCATTCCAAGAGCAACCATAAGTAAGGCTGCAATAACCAGTGTTGATAATGTTAATCCGCTTATTGGATTATTACTTGAACCAATTATACCAACAAGGTAACCGGAAACAGCTGCAAAGAAAAATCCTGCGATAATCATTACGATAGTCGCAACTAATGCAGCGCCGACATTCTGAGCAAAATACCAGTAAATAATAAATGTTAAGATTGCTGCCAAACCAATACCGGCAAGAATATAAATGAAAGGAATATCCTTGTCTGTTCTTGCTGTAACGGTTGTTGAGCCTGCAGCTTTTTTAACATCACTAACAGCCCTGCCCAAACCTGTTGCAAGACTTTTCCTCATTTTATATAGCGTAAAACCTGCACCAGTTAACATTCCCCCGATAGCTATCGGTCTTACAAGATAGTACCAAATGTTACCGGCAGTTTCACTTAACTGTCCTTCATTCATATTTTCAATTCCAAGGCTCGGTCCCAAGAAATACATAAGGATGGGAACAAAAAGTCCCCAGGCTAACAAACCACCGCTGAAGTTTAACGATGCTAATTTGGGACCGATAATATAACCGACACCAATAAATGCAGGGCTAACAGCAGGCGAACTTAAAAGCATTCCACCCTGAGCAACAGCCTGAGGAACAGTCTCGGGAGATTTATTAATTAATTCCTGATTACGTGAAAAGAAGATTGTATTTTTCGTAAAGGCAATAAAATGCTCCCATGATGCTGCAAAAAATTTAAATTGTCTTAAAACTTCTATAAAAGCACCAACACCCATCATCTGGAATAAGAACTTTGCACCTGAGCCACCTGCTCTTCCAGCTTTATGAATTTCTGATGCGGCAACAGATTCAGGAAACGGAAGTTCTGCATCTTCAACCATCACTCTTCTTAATAATGCAACGAACATAATACCAAGAATACCGCCGGCAAACATAATTGCTGTTGCCTGCACATAATGCGAAAATGAACTGAAGTCGTTAGACCATAATCCTGAAATGTAAAAAGCCGGGATAGTAAATATTGCACCGGCAGCTACTGATTCACCAATTGAACCAACAGTACGAACAAAATTCTCCTCTAGAATGGAGCCTTTCATTAATTTAAGAATTGCCATTCCAATAACCGCAGCAGGGTATGTAGCAGCTATTGTCATTCCTGCTTTTAAACCTAAGTAAGCATTTGCTGCTCCTAATACCACAGCCATTACCAAACCGATAATTAAACCACGTATGGTAAATTCAATCATGTTTGTTTCAGGCGAGACAAATGGTACAAACTTTTTCTGCTCTGCCATTATTTCTCCTTTTGAATATGAGTACTAAATTTTATCTATTATGTTAAAAATTTGCCTGCAATATAAGTATGTTTTTTAAGCTGTTCAACCACTATTTTCTATCGTAAAGAACTATCTTCCAGAGTTAATCATGATTACTTTAAGTCTGGGATTTTTCCTCTTTCTTATCCTTGTAGATGCTGTCTCTGCCGAGCCGTTCTCTTTTATCCACCCATTTGTCAATCTTCATAACAATCAAAGTAAAGATACCAAGGCCTATCAGCAGCAAAACAGTAACAACAATAAAAACGATTGTGTAAAGGCTCATTTCATTAGTCCTTATTAGAAAAAATATTTTAGAATTCCATATTTCTCATTCCGATATGGCAGATGGCAAAATCATATTTCACGGGATCAACCGGATCATATTTTTTTAGTTTTTCGGTAATCTCTTCTGCCATTAACCATGAGGCAGTTTTGCGTTTTGTTAATTTTAATTCTTTACAAATTCGTGCAACGTGAGTATCCACAGGAATTACTAATTGGCTTGTAGAAACCTCACTCCATAATCCAAAATCGAGTTCATCTTTTCTAACCATCCAGCGTAAAAACAGATTCATCCTTTTACAAGCGCTTCCCTTTAACGGATCTGGAAACATAAATTTCAATCCGGCGGTTATCAAAGTTTCATCAGAACAATGAGAACATAAATTAATTAAGTTAGTAACAAAACTTGAAATAGAATTTTTCAGGTTTTTCTCATCTTCAAAATAGTAAAGAAGGAAGAGTTGTTTTATACTGCCGTAATTCAAAATAACTTTATTAAGTATTCCAAAAAGTGAAATGATATCCTTGTCTGTATAAAATCTATGCTTAAGATCCTTAAAATATTTGTGATCTTTTCTGCTGAAGTTCTGTATAAATTCATATGGGTGACGTGTAATAATCTTTTCCAAACCGGTAAGTGTATTCAATATTTGTTTTACATTCCCGTAAGCAAATACTGATGCAATAAAAGCTGCAAGTTCAATATCTCTTTCATCATTAAACTTATGAGGCAACTCCAGGGGATCAGGAGAAAGTCTTTCCCTGCAGAAGAAATGGTAATGGTAATCTAATGTTCGTTTAAGAGATAGATTCATTTCGATTGAATAATTTTTTGCATTTCCTGAATTGCTTCCTTCAGCCCAACAATTATGGCTCTTGCAAGAATTGCATGACCAATGCTCACTTCATCAATTTCTGCAACCTGAATCATCTGCTTCATATTAATGTAATTAAGACCGTGGCCTGCGTTTACTCCCAACCCTAATTTTTTCGCATGCTTAGCCGCAAGCCTAACTCTGTCCAATTCATCGAACTGATCTTCTTCAGAAACAGCGTTTGCAAAAATGCCAGTGTGAATCTCAATAAAATCCGCATTGATTTCAGCAGCAGCATTAATCTGGTCAATATCCGGTTCTATAAACAAAGAAACAGCAATTTCTGCTTTATGTAGATCTTTGATTGCAGAAGATAATTTTTCGATGTCATCTATTACATTTATACCGCCTTCTGTAGTTAACTCCTGGCGTTTTTCCGGAACGATGGTAGCTAATTCCGGTTGAACATCGCAGGCAATTTTTATAATCTCCGGTACTGCTGCCATTTCAAGATCAAGCTTGGTTGTAATTAATTCCCTTAATAAACGAACATCTCTTTCGTTGATATGCCGCCTGTCTTCTCTAAGATGCACAACTATACCATCAATACCAACCTGCTCTGCTAACAATGCAGCAGTTACAGGGTCTGGCTGGGTTTCACCTCTTGCATTTCTTAATGTAGCAACGTGATCGATATTTAAACATAACCGCATAATAATTTCTCCTATTTCCCAATTAAATTAAATAAAGATTCAATTCCCACTCCAAACTCATTTACGCGAAATCTAATTACTGAAAACAAATCAGTAAAAAATATTAATCCGAAGTGTAATATAACGCCATATAAAATTGTTCTTGTTTTAATAGCAATAATTCCTAAAATTATTCCGCCGGCAATAGCACTAAAAGTCTCAACAGCCGGTTTACCGTTATGTAAAATAACGAAAGGAATTGTCTGAATAAAGACAGCATACCAACCAAATTTTTGTTCTAAACCGAACAGCATATAACCCCGCCATAAAAACTCCCAGGCAAAGATGTAAACAAACAGTATCAATTCAAAAACGACAAACCAGTTCCAGTTGTATTTTGCTTCAAACAAAACCGGATGAGTTAAACTTATTGACTCAATTGAAGTGATGAACCATGAAATCACCAGGATAAATAATAATGTTGGCAAAAGATATTTACTTGCATCATAAACTAGAATGGTTTTTAAACCATAGTGTTTTAGTTTCTCTTTAAAAATGATTTTGATTATGAACCATGGGAAAATGAAGAAGCAGCAAAAGTCGCCAACAATCCAATAAAGATTTTCCCATAGACTAATTACCGAAGCTTCGCCGATCCAACTTTGGACTTCTGACTGAAAGAATTCTCTTGAAACGAAATAGTAGGATATTGTCTGGATTACAAGGATACTGATCAGAATTATTACAATCTTCTTATCTAATTTTTTAAGTTCAGCAATAATTTCAGAAAGCCATTTATTCATAATAAAGAATTTTATTCTCGAATAATCCATAACAAAGTAGTGCTAAATTAAAGATTATCGTAATAATTTTTTCAACTTCTTGACAAATTTTTGCAACTTTTATAATTTAGCACTTGTTAAATGAGAGTGCTAACAAAAAGATAATTTTCTAATAACATTATAATCAGGAGGCTTAAATGGCAAAATTTAAGATTCAACCTCTCGCAGACAGAGTTATTGTTAAAGCTGCTGAGGCTGAAGAAAAAACAAAAGGTGGAATCATTCTACCAGACACTGCAAAAGAAAAACCTATTGAAGGTACTGTAATAGCTGTTGGTTCAGGAAAACAAACTGATGACGGTAAAGTTATTCCTCTTACTGTAAAAGCAGGAGACAAAGTTCTTTATGGCAAATACTCAGGAACCGAAGTCCGGGTTGATGAAGAAGAATATTTAATTATGCGCGAAAGCGATATTTTCGGTATAGTAACAAAATAAGTGAGGTAAAAATGTCAGCAAAATTAATCGAATATAATACCGAGGCACGCGATGCCTTGAAAAAAGGTGTGGATAAATTAGCTAACGCTGTTAAAGCTACTTTGGGTCCAAAAGGAAGAAATGTAATTCTTGAAAAGAAATTCGGTGCTCCTACAGTAACAAAAGATGGCGTAACAGTAGCAAAAGAAATTGAATTAGAACACCCGATTGAAAATATGGGTGCTCAGATGGTTCGCGAAGTTGCTTCAAAAACCAGTGATGTTGCCGGTGACGGAACAACAACAGCTACTGTTCTTGCCCAGGCAATCTACAGAGAAGGTTTAAAAAACGTTGTTGCCGGCGCTAATCCTATGGATTTGAAAAGAGGAATTGACCTCGCTGTTACAAAAGTTATTGAATACCTGAAATCAATCAGCAAAAATGTTGAAGACAGAAATGAAATTGCACAGGTTGGAACAATCTCTGCCAACAACGATAAATCAATTGGTGATTTAATTGCACAGGCAATGGATAAAGTTGGTAAAGATGGTGTTATTACTGTTGAAGAAGCTAAAGGTATGGATACCGCACTTGATATAGTTGAAGGTATGCAATTCGACCGTGGTTACATCTCTCCTTACTTTGTAACCAATGCAGAATCAATGGAATCAGAACTCGAAGATCCTTACATCCTTATCCACGATAAAAAAATCTCCGCAATGAAAGATCTTCTTCCTATACTCGAAAAAGTTGCACAACAAGGAAGAGGTTTATTAATCATTGCAGAAGATCTTGAAGGTGAAGCTCTTGCAACTCTTGTTGTAAATAAATTAAGAGGAACCTTAAAAGTTTCTGCTGTTAAGGCTCCTGGATTTGGCGACAGAAGAAAAGCAATGTTAGAAGATATTGCAATTCTTACAGATGGTACCGTTATTTCTGAAGAACGCGGATTCAAATTAGAAAATGCTACTCTTCAGTATTTAGGTCGCGCTAAGAAAGTTAAGATTGACAAAGACAACACTACAATAGTTGAAGGCGCAGGTAAAGCTGATGATATTAAGAAAAGAATAAATGAAATAAAAGTTCAGATTGAAAAGACAACTTCAGATTATGATAAAGAAAAATTACAGGAAAGATTAGCAAAACTTTCAGGCGGCGTTGCAGTTCTTAAAATTGGTGCCGCTACAGAAGTTGCAATGAAGGAAAAGAAAGCCCGCGTTGAAGATGCTTTACATGCTACACGTGCCGCAGTTGAGGAAGGTATTGTTCCTGGTGGTGGTGTTGCTTTTGTTAGAGCAATTAACGTATTAGATAAACTTGAAGGTGAAAACATTGATCAGACAACAGGAATAAAAATCATCCAGAAATCTTTGGAAGAACCGCTTAAACAGATTGTTGGAAATGCCGGTTTGGAAGGCGCTGTTGTATTAAACAGAGTTAAAGAAGGAAAAGATGATTTCGGTTTCAATGCACAGACTGAAACCTACGAAAACCTGTTTAAGACCGGTGTTATAGATCCGACTAAAGTATCCAGAACTGCATTGGAAAATGCCGCATCAGTTTCATCATTATTGTTAACTACGGAAGCTGTAGTTTACGAGAAGAAAGAAGCTGAAAAAGCAATGCCTGCAATGCCTCCTGGCGGTATGGGCGGAATGGATTATTAATAGAAAAGGCTTAGGCTAAGATTAGAAAGAAAGGCGAAGTCATTACTTCGCCTTTTTTTGTGAATTGAGTAATACTCTAATTTAGCTTCTAACTTAGTATATAAACCTGGCAACTTATTAAAGCTAAAAATATAGTTGTCAGAATACTTATCAGGAAAAACAATTCTGCTTTTTTCGTCATATTTACCTCATCAATTATTTTAACCATTCAACGATTACTTAAGCAGCATCATTTTTCTTGTAAATATTTTCTCTCCTGCAACAATTCTGTAAATGTAAGTACCGCTGCCTACTTTCATTCCGTAATTGTTTTCTCCGTTCCAGATAATTGAATGACGACCTTCATTTAATTCACCTTCAAATAAAGTAACTACTTCCCGGCCCAAAAGATCATATACTTTCAATGTCGTATGTGAATTAACCGGCAGACCGAATGAGATAGTTGTACTTGGATTAAACGGGTTTGGATAATTCTGACTCAATTCAAATTCTGCTGGAATTTCTTTCTCATTTTTCTCCTCAACAGCAGTCGTTCCATTCTCACTAAACGAGATTGTTGGACCTGTTTTATCATCATTATTATTAATCCGGTATGAAGTAGAAATTGAAGAACCCACAGGAATAATATCATTTACAAATTTCAAAGCGATACTACCAAGGTAAAGATTTCCATTTGTTACAGTATTGCTGCTGAATATAAACTTGGCCTGACCCGGTTTTGTTTCGAATGCATATACAAAATCTGAGTTCTGTTTTTCAACTACGAATGATTTGTAATCGATTAGATCTTTATTATAGTCAAGAGTTACTTCAATGCTCTTAACAGCAATGGCATTTTCAATCTTGATTGGTAACTCGATAGAAGCTGTACCATCATATTGAGTATCTGCAATATTAACAATCCCATTGCCAGCAACCGGAGAGGCAGTTGATGTACCATTAATGAAATCATATAATTCATTAAGATCATCCATATCAACAATACCGTCTTCGTTAAAATCTGCATTTATTAATGCTTGCGGATCAGTCAACGAAGTTACACCGGCTAAATGATAAAGCAAAGCAAAAAAGTCATCCATTGTTACAACAGCATCAAGCGTAACGTCACCTTTATCCTGAATAGGACCGGGAGCATCTGTATAAGTAATTATTCCATCGATAGCGGAGAATTCTCCTGAAATTGAATTTCCCATAAAATCAGCATCAAGACCGGTAATCGAAGCAGAACCATCATTAGAATCAATAACTTTAAAACCAAGTTTGAACAATGATCCGTCTGAATAAATCGGAGTTAGTCCGTATCCCGAAAATGTAACAGTTCCGAGAGTTGCATCATTGTTCACATCAAGAAACCAACCAGCATCATTTATCAAACCATTTGAAATATAACCAAGGTATTCAAGTTTAGTGGGATCATAAGTATAAACTCCTTTAAGATAGTAATAAGGTGTTTCCTTGCAATCGATATTCACGTTAAGGTAATAAGATGCGCCTTTGTAAACATTAAGTTTGCTTTCTAAAATTATTGTTTTATAGATTCCAAAATTCGATCCTGAGTAATCGACTAATCCTAATCCGGAGATGTCAATTTGATCAGCAATATAATTTCCAATTTCTGCAAATGAAGCAGCATTCATAAAATCATTATTCTGGGCATTAATATCTTCTGTTGCACCTAATGCGGGAAAATTGATTGCTCCATACCAAAACTCATAGATATACTTAATTGACCCGGCTAAAATCATATCCATCGCATCATTAATAAAACTTGAATTATTAATTTTTATTCCGCTTGGTTGTAAATTATTGAAACCACCTCCTAAACTACTCAGATCAATTCCATTTATTAGAATTGAATTAACGAACGACGGAAGCGTACTCTTAAAGTGTAAACCGTTAAATTCAGGATTTTCAATAGCTCCTGCAATAAACATTTGGCAAGGTTCTAAGGAAGGATTTGTAACCAAACCATTATCTACTAAATTAAAATCACCTTTAAAAACCGGTGAAGAGATTTTTGCCATAACCGGAGTGGAAATTCCATATATCATTGTTGCACTACTTTCCAACATTATTCCACAATATGAGTTCTGAATTATATCAACATTCCCGGTAAAACTAAGATTGGAAATATTCTGGAATGTTCCATCTGGCGGGAGCGGTGAACCAACGAGGCTTAAGAAAAATATAAGACTGTTGATGGAGGATAAATGTATTCCATAATAGTTGTTGTTAAAATCTCCGCCTGTAAAAGACAATTCATCCGATAAGCAAATTAGTAACCCATCACCAAAATTATCAGAAGCATTTAAATTATTAAGACTACCATTTGATACCTGGTCAAAGATAAATCCGGCGCCGATATAATCAATAGGCAGACCGCTCCCTATTGCACTGGGATTTCCATTGCCGGTAGCGGAAACATTACTAAATGTAAAATCGGTACAATTGTAAATCATCATACCTGCCATTAAATTATCACTTGAAACTACATTGGTTAATGTAATTCCATTGCTTGAAGTTATACTTAAGCCAAAACAACTTGAAGTAACATCTAATCCTGATATATTTAAATTGCCAACTCCGTTAAATAAACATCCGGAAAAGTAGACTAAACCACTTGAAGCATAAAGCATATAATTATCAATGACTGTTACATCTTCAATAATGATATTATTCCTTGTATAGGCAATTAAAAGTGCGTTTGTTGGAGGTAGGATTGCAGAATTAAAAGAGATTGTTAAACTCTTTACAACAACATCATTACTTTCAATTACTAAATACGGTATAGTTGAACTGCCGCTTCCTAAAAGTGTTATTCCTTTATTTATTGTAACACCTTCATTGAATGAATCGTTTAGTAGCATAATTTCATCACCTGCAGTAGCTACAGTTAATGCGTACGCAACGGTGGCAAAGGGAGAAGTTTCTGTACCGGAATTGCCGTCATTACCGGAAACGGAAACATAATATCTTGTTGTAGCTATAAATTGTGCATCTATCATATGATCAGCTACTACATCTGTAAAAGTGTAAGATGAAATTGCACCTTGCGAAACACCATCAACTAAAACATCTGATATTTTATAACCATCTTCAGGAGAAATATCAAACGTCTGATCCTCACCGGATACAACATCAACATCTCCTGACGGAGAAATACTTCCGCCTGAAGCAGCTGTTGCAGTTATGGTGTATCCAATTAAATTATAGCTTACAAAAATAGTATGATCGTTATCTACATTAGAAAAAGTGTAGCTGGCAGCGTTGCCAACTGATACTCCATCCACAAGTACATCATTAATTTCGTAACCGGTATCCGGGGTAAAATCAAAAGTCTGGCTTCCGTTGTAAGAAACTGTTACATCTCCTTCCGGTGTAATTGAGCCGTTTGGGCCGGATGATGCTGTTATTGTATAATTGCTTTTATTAAACTTTGCTTCAATTATGTGATCAGCATTAACCGTATAAAAAGTATAAGATGCAATTGACCCAACTGAAACACCATCTACAATTACATCAGCAACATTATAGTCCTCTTCTGCTGTAATGGTAAATGATTTTGTAGCCCACTGGTTTACGTTAATTGCTCCTTCAGGATAAATAGATCCATTAGGTCCTGCACTTGCTGTTATTACGTAATTACTTTTTCTTGGCGTAAGGAATGACCAGGTTGCTGTAAATGGTGAATAAGTGGTACCTAATTTTGATCTTACATGCCAGTAATAAGTTTTCCCGCTGTCCAGCGGACTAAGTTGTAAATTAATATAAGTAAGATTATCAAGGTTCAATATTGTTGTTGCAAAATCTGATTCCAGTGAAACCTGAATATGGTATGTAAGATTTTCTCCTGTAGTGTTGTACCATGAGAGTAATGGATTTACAACATAAGTGTTTCCACCATTAGGCGGATACGCTAAGATAGGAACCTGTTGGGAAAATATTGAATTTGTAAATGCTGTAATAAAGAGAAAAAACATGAATAGACAAAAAAGGTAATTCTTCCTTTCCATGACACGCCTCCATTTAATACCGCCTCAACCGGTATTGTTTATTTATTATTTTGAAAATATCCTCGGACAGGTACAGGAATTATTTTTCCTGAATTTTCAATTTATAATAGAATAATTATTGGCATTCACTTTAGGGAGAATTATTAGGGAACAAAATATTACTACAAATCCGCTTGGATTAAATATTTCTAAAATGCAAACAATAGGGATTGATGTAAAATAATATTTTGGTTTTTCTTCTTGCCTGAAAACTATATAGATTAGATTCTAAAAGCAATAAAAAACTTTTTATATAACTGGTTGTAATAACCTTTTCAGACTTATAGTATATTTAAAATTTTACGGTAATTCTAGGAAGTGTCCCCGTAAAATAAGCCAGGAAGAAATAATTTAAACAGAAAAAACTGATCACAAGTATTTGTTGAATTGAAATATTTATGGGGAATATCCTTACCAGATTGTTTGTTATGAAATAAGCAACAGAAGCCATTACAACCGCAAATAGTAATTCATTAATGAATCTGTATTTGTTTTTAATGTTCATTTTCCTAAGTACCAGCAAAAGGCAACTAAGACTTAAAATTATGTAAGTGATTGAAGATGATAATGCTAATCCATCCTGCTTTAATATTTTAACGAGAATAAAATTAAAGATGATTTTTACAAGCAATAACAAAATTGATATGGCAAGGAGCTGTTTAATTAATCCGCTGCTGTAGACTAATTTATTAATAACAGCATATGCTGAATAGAACAAAAGACTGATCGAATACATCTGCAAAACATTATAAGTTATACCGGTATCAACAATTGAAAATTCTCCGTGCTGAAATAACACTCGAATAATCAGATCACCTTGAAAAAAATATATAAATGTGAGCGGAACGAATAAGAATGTAAGTACAGCTAAACTATCATTAAAATATTTCTCAAGCTTAGTCCAGTCTTTTTTGTTAAAACTCTCTGCTAAGCGTGGGAAAATTGCAGTGGAAAGAGCAATTGAAAATACACCAATCGGAAGGACAAATAATACACTTGCGTAATTCAATGATGCAATTCCACCTTCATCAACAAAATTAAAAAAGTACCTGTCAATTACAAGATGAAGCTGGTTTACAACTTCAATTAAAATTATGATTATCAGGCTCGCATTAACACCTTCCTGAAAGCTAAACCGGTTAACAAAATTAGAGAAGCTTAAAGTGATTTTATCCTTTACAAAATAGAACAAATAAATAATCTGAAATAGATTCCCAAATAAGTAACCGATTCCAATTGAGTAAATTCCTATACTCTTATTAAAAAACAGGACTAACAAAATAATAGGTATGTTAAGAAAAACCTGGGCAATAGCGGGTTTATTAAAATTATTTTCAGCCTGAAGATATGAAGCAATAATCGAGTAACCTGCATTCAGCGGAATAGATAGGATGAATAAAAGGAATATCTTTTCCGTAATATCCCTGGTAGCTTCATCAGCTCTCCAGAGATAAGTCTCCATTATAAATCCGCGTAAAAGGAAAAGAACTATAGTTATTGCAAAACCAATTAAAATAAATACTATAAAATTCTTATTGAAAAATATTTTTCGTTCGGATGATTGCTCAATTGGAATTTTATGATATGATGAGATGAAATAATTCTGGGCAAGATAATAAACAGCGGTGTTTATGATGGTAGGAAAAACTGCACCTACAAGATATATATCGAAGCTTTTATTTAACCCGAAAACATTCGCATAAATCATCTCTCTAAGAAATCCGATACTTCTGCTGAGTACGGCGGCAAGCGCAATTATTAAAGTTGCGCCAGCCACTGTCGAAGTGAATTTCCTGTTCATATTAAGAATTATTATACTCTGTCTTTAAAAAAATCAATTGTAAGTTTTAATCCTTCAGTTCTGTTAACCTTAGGCTGCCAGCCTAAAATTTCAACTGCTCTTGTAATATCAGGCTGCCTTACTTTCGGATCATCAACAGGTAAATCTTTATAAATAATTTTACTTTTGGAACCGGTAAGTTTAATTACTTCTTCAGCAAATTCTTTAATTGTTATCTCGTCAGGGTTGCCAATATTAACAGGACCAGTCTCAGATGACATTAACAATTTGAAAATACCTTCAATCAAATCGCTCACATAGCAAAAACTTCTTGTCTGAGAACCATCACCAAAGACTGTTAAATCCTCTCCTCTTAAAGCCTGACCTACGAAAGCAGGTAAAGCTCTTCCGTCATTTAATCTCATTCTTGGTCCATAAGTGTTAAATATTCTAACTATTCTTGTTTCAACACCATGGTAGCGGTTATAAGCCATTGTTAAGGCTTCGGCAAATCGTTTTGCTTCATCATAAACTCCGCGTGGACCAATTGGATTTACGTTTCCCCAGTAATCTTCTTTTTGAGGATGTAATGCCGGATCACCATATACTTCCGAAGTGGAAGCGATAAGGAACCTTGCTTTTTTTTCTTTTGCTAATCCAAGAGCTTTATGAGTACCAAGTGAGCCGACCTTAAGAGTTTGAATTGGTAGCTGAAGATAATCAATTGGACTAGCCGGAGAAGCAAAATGAAGGATATAATCAACATTACCCGGAATATGAATAAAATTTGTTACATCGTGCTTAATAAAACTGAAATCATCCTTTCCAAAAAGATGAGCTACATTATCAAGGTTGCCAGTAATCAGATTATCCAAACAGACTACCCTGAAATTTTCTTTTAATAATCTATCGCATAAATGTGAACCAAGAAATCCTGCACCACCGGTAACAACAGCAGTTAACTTTTGCAAATTTCCCTCCTTAGGATTTTTTAATAAGCTTGTTCTTCTTCTCTAAATATAAAAGTACTATTGAAGTCAGCAAGAATGCAATCATTCCCCCGACAAATGTGTGGAAGATCAATCTTGGTGCTTTTGCTTTTAGCGGAGGGATAGCTTTATCAAGAACTTCAACTGTAGGTATGTCCTTATTTTCCTGGATCTTCTCTGTAAAGAATTGTTTTTGTAAAAGCAGGTATACTTCATTCTGAATTTTCACTTCCCTGTATAAACGGGCAAGTTCAAGACTAAGAGCGGGAATCTCTTTGAACGCAGGCATGTAATCAGTACTTAATTTGTCTCCGCCTTCAATATTCGAATATTGTTTTCTTAACTCAACAAGTTTCCGGTCTATTCCTTCAATTAGTCTTCCGTCATCCGCAGCGTTATAAGCTAAAGTTCCTCTTTGGATTTCTGCAAGGATGATCTCACTTTTTAATTTAGCGGCGGTTTGCAGTGAAGCTTCTAACTGTTCGGGTAATGAGATTGCTTTATTTTTTTCCTGGAATCTTTTTAATGAAACCTCTGCGGAATCCATTATAATCTTTGTTTGTACAAGCTGGCGTTCTATATATTCTCTTGATCTTCTTGCTTTTGAATTCAACTTCTCGCGGTTTATTTTATCTAAAGCTTCAACATAAGAATTTGCAATTCTTGCAGATAATAATTTTGTAGAATCATTAACAGGACTAAACCGTGCAAATAAAGGAGTTGTTGCTTCGGCAGTTAGAATTATTATTCCTTCTTTATTTACTTCAACATCAATTACTTTCTTAGTTTTTTCAACAGCTATTTGTTTGTTCTCTGCTTTAAAAAAATTCATCAGGTTGCAATCCTCAACCACGTATTCAGCTGCTGTCCGGCTTTTTAATATTTCTGCAAATAACTGTGAATTGCCGCCTGAGGCTCCGCTTCCTAAAAGACTTAAAAAATCTGTATTACCTACAAGGTTGCTTATTCCACTCATTTTATTTTCTTCAGGTGGAAGGATTTTTACTTCAGACGAATAGGTAACAGGATAAATAAAGAGCAGAACCAGGAAAAGAAAAACCATCGTTATAATTGTAATTTGTATTATTACTTTTCTATTAAAAAGGATTGTATTTAATATTTCGTGAAAGGTCAATTTATTTCCTTACTGCTATTATTACGGCAACAGTTGCGGCAATAACAGTCGCAATTTGTCCAACAATATTAAGCGAAGTTTCAAACACATCCCAGAATCTTGGATTAGGAGGATCTTCCGGGATCCAGATAATATCACCGGGTTCTAAAAATTTAACATCATCTTCATCAAGCCATTCACCTGAATTTGCTTTTATAACTCTTATATCACCTTCCAATGCTCTCCAGCCAAATCCACCAGCGAGCTCAATATATTTCTCTATATTGTAATTCGGATTATAAACTATATTCCCCGGTTTAATTACTTGCCCGACAAGAGTAATATAGTTCTTTTGTTCAGGTATTTCAATTATATCACCACGCTTAAGGATAATATTTTCCGATGTATCTTTATCGATGAAAAGACGCTGAAAATCCACAACCATTCTTCCTTTAACGTGACGCGATTTCTGTTTCAGATAATCATATTCATCGTCGTCCATATCTGCTCGTGGAATCAACTTCAATCTTTCAAATTCAGTATCTTTATCCAGCGAACCAACAGTTCGTATAACGTAAGCATCTTTCAGTGAAGCCTCATTTAGAAACCCACCTGCCTGATTAATAAGTAAATCATAAAGATTAGTCTGGTCCTTTACAATTTTGTATATACCGGGGTACTTCACATAACCGTTTACAGTTACAAACCGATCAATTAAATACAAAGGTTTTTCTCTTACCAGTACTCTATCGCCTCTTTTCAGCAGAATATTTTTATTCATAATTTCATCATAAGTATAGAACATACTGATAATCGTTTTGTCGTCGTTAAGGAATGAAGTTACTTCGATTGTATCCTGTTTAGCCCGGTCAAGAAAGCCGCCGGCAATGTCAATAAAATTTTTAACAGATTCATTTTCTACAAATTCATAAGTGCCGGGATACTGAATAGCACCGTAAATTGAAATCACTTTATCGCTTCTGTTAATAGTAACTACATCTCCTTCGTGTAAGTATGGATTATTTTTTTTATCTCCCAACCTTAAGAATGAGACAAGATCATATTTACGATTTTCATTAGAGATGGAGTTAATTCTGATATTTCTCATATCACTGTTATCGTGTAAACCTGAGGCAATAAGAAACAGATCTAGAAGCCTACTGTTGGCATTTAATATATATGAACCTGCACGTATAACATTTCCAAGAAGGTTAACTTTTATTTTCTTAAAATCAAGTAATGAGATTTGAATAGTAACATTCTTATAGAATGAAGAAAGCTCTTTAATAATTTTTTCTTTCGCTTTATTCAACGTAAGATTTTTTACATTGATGAGACCAACTTTAGGAATGTAAATGTTATCTTCATGATCAATTACTAACTGGTAGGATTGATCGACAACTCCATTAATCAACAGCAATAACTTATCTCCAGGACCGACAAGATATTCATCAGGAGAAATTACTCCATCAGATGGAGTGGCTACTGACAGAGAAATCTTTTGTAATGAATCAGAGAAGAAAAAATCTCTCTCTAAGTAACTTGGCAGAGACTGGGGAAATATTGTTACAGTTCCTAAAAATGCCATTACGAAAAAATATATTTTATTTAATCTCATAACTTGGGTTAAATTTCTCAGACTGAATCCAGTTTTTTACTTTTTTTCCTGCCGTTTTCATTTGGCCTGGAGTAATAATAGTAATATTTATAGTAAGAGCCGTAACTGCTTCTGAAAGTAAAATTATTAAGCAGTACACCAATAAAGGTTTTTTGTTCGTGTTTTAAGAGGTTCACAGATTTTTCCATTACATCTACTTCTGTTATGTTCGAAGAAACAACAAGTATAGTAGCGTCAACAATCCTAGAAATAATTTCGGAATCTGTAACTGCTATTACCGGGGCAGAATCAATAATTATTATATCAAATTCCCGGCGCAGTTTTTCCATAAACTCCAGCATCTGATGTGAACCTAACAATTCTGATGGATTAGGAGGTATTGTTCCGGCAGTAATAATATATAAGTTATTTGTTCCCGAAGGTCGTATTATTTCACTATAAGTTGCCTGTCCAAAGAAATAATCTGTAAAGCCGGGATACCTGTTATTCTTAAATACAGCATGTAATCTTGGTTTTCTAAGGTCGCAATCAAGCAATAAAGTTTTTTTATTTGCCTGTGCAAAACTACCTGCAAGATTTACAGCAGTAATAGTTTTACCTTCCTGGGGAGTTGATGAGGTAATTAAGACAGATTTGATTGCGTCCTTTTCTAATTTTGAAAACTGAACTCTCGTCCTTAAAGCGCGGTAGGCTTCACTTGGAATTGAATCCGGTTTTTTAGCTACAATAAATTCATAATCACTGTTTCCGTTTTGCCCTAATCCTTCAATAGTTGGAATCCATGCCAGGACATTAATGTTCCGGTTTTCAATATCGTCAGGAGTTTTAATTGTATTATCAAAATAATTTTTAATGAATGCATAGCCTAAACCCATTCCCAAACCGAAAATAAAACCAACAATCACAATCAGCATCCTGTTTGGTTTTGCAGGTTTATATGGAATTCTTGCGTAATCAATTATTAAAACGTTACCGGGTTGCGACTGTTCATTTATTATAGCTTCCTGGTACTTTTCTTCAACTAATAGATACATTTTTTCGTTTGCTGTTCTGTCGCGCTCCAACTTTGCAAGTTCAATTGTAGCTTTTGGTAAAGAATTAAATTTAGCATCATAAGACCGTACCACATCATTCAATTCCTGTAAAGATGCTGTTGCAGCTTTAACTTTTGTTTCTTCCTCAATGATTTTTTGTGTCAGCGATTTTACTTCTTCCGGACTTGAAGCAAAAATTCCGGCTTTATAGACCGACATTTTTTCGGTTACTTTATCTTTAAGAGATTTTATTTTTGCCTCATAATCAGCAATTACTTTGGAATTAGAAGTATATTGTCCTTTTGATGCCAGTGCAATATCACGATTGGTTTCAAGTTTGGCAATTTCTTCCTGAAGAGATTTCAAATAAGGTTCAGCAGCAAAACTTTGAAGGTAATCAGCTAATCTTGGGTCTTGTTTTTTCAATTCATCTCTGTATTGAGCAAGATTATTTCGGGCAACGGTAAGTTCAATATTTGTTGAATTTTTCTGAGCTTCAAAATTTGTTAACTGATCAATTAAAGATTTTGCCTGTTCATCAAGGGCAATAATGCCACCCTGCTGCTGGTATCTTCTCAAACTATCTTCAGATCTGCTTAACTCACCCTGTTTTCCCTTTCTCTGTTCTTCAAGAAAATTTTTAATGTTTGTAAGCTGAGCCCTGTTGGTTTGAAGATTCATTTGGTTGTATGCAGTCGCATATTCATTTGCTAAAAGCGCTGCTTCATATGGCGACTGGGATTCGACAGAAATTTCTACAATATCCAATCCTCTTTTCTGATCAATCGATACAACACTTGTAAGCATATCAGTTATTTGCTGAACCGATTTAACCGGCGACTTAACTGTTCTGTCTTTTCCGTAATCCTTATTCTTTATAATATAAAAACTATCCTTGATTGATGAATCCTTGTAATAGCTGAGCATTGCGTTTGCAACTCTTTCTCTAACAGAATAGCTCTTTAAAATTTCTATTTCATTTGCAATGAATCTGTCGCTGCCAAAATCCTGAAATTCCGGAATTAAAGGAGATTCAAGAATACTTCCCTGCGGTTTTGATACTTTAAGCGAAGTAGTGGCTTTATAAATGTTGGGAGCATTAATAGCGTAGATTACTGCAACAGCAAGCCCGGCTAATGTTATTAAAATAATCGGAACTAAGTTATTACGGATAAGAAATAAATAATCTTTTAATGAACTTCCTTCCTGTACTCTTTGAAAATTATTATTGTCCACCTTTCCCCTCCTAATCACGAATGATATTTAAAACTAAAATTGACAATGAAATTAAGGTTGATACAACCGATAATGTCATTGTAAAATAATCTCTATAATAAAGCTTTGGTTCACCCGGTATAATGAGCAGATCACCAACTCTAAGATCAGGGATATTTTCTTTTTTCGTTGTTAATGTTGGGCTATATAATAGATCGTTAAAACTAAATTTGTACAGAATCTGTGTTGAATCTTCCAGAACTCTGTATATACGAAGGTCTTCAAGGAATGCATCATCTGTTGGTCCGCCCGCATAAGAAAGTAAATCTCTCACGTTAATATAACTTGGCACCAAATATCTCCCCGGAAATTTTACATATCCCCAAACAGAAACCTTAATGTTCATTGCTTCGGGGTCTGAAAGGTCATAAAATCCACTTTGATTATTTCTAAACTGGTTCATATCTGCTCCAATCTTTATGTCGCCTGTTTGAGCCAATAAACTACCAGATAAAACCAGAAGAAATAACACTAAATTTTTAATTCCCTTTGCCATAAACCGAATCCCCTAAATAGTAAAAATTTGTGATCAAATCTAACAAATATATTTAATCATATCAAAAGTTAATTTTTTTAACTTTAATTGAAATTTTTCCTACTGCAAGCAGACTACCAAAGAAACCTAAAAGAACTCCGCTTACAATTATGGCGGTTATGAATACTATACTATCAACAGTACTGATAAAAAGATCTTTCAATTGAAAATTCAGCAACAGGATAATTACTTTGTAAAATAAAATGCAGAACAAAGAAGCACAAACACCAATTATTAATCCGTTTACAATATACGGAAGCCTGATTGTTGAATCTCTTGCTCCTACTAACTTCATTGTCTCAATTTGCCTACTTTTGTTGTGAATTATAATTTTATTCATACTAAAAACTAAATACAGTGCAATAAGAAAAAGAAGAATGCCGGTAACAAGCAGATAAAATTTTATAGTTCTAAGCCAATACAAAAGCGTAATAATAAAATCTTTCTGAATAACAACCTCATCAATATTTTCTATCCTGCCAAGGCTTTTTTCAACTTTTAAAATCGCATCATCTTTTAGAAACTCAGGTTTAATTTTAATTTCAATTGAAGCCGGTAATGGGTTGTATTCCAATATACCTCTGAAATCTTCCCCCGTTTGTTTAATAAAAACTTCCTCGGCTTTTTGTTTATCTATATAGTTAATACCTTTAACGAAACTACTTTCTGAGATATCATTTTTTACTTGTTCAACCTGCTCTTCTGTTAAGGAATCCGGCAGGAAGGCAGTAAAAGTAATTTTCTCTTTAATCCTGTCTTCAATTGAATCCGAGAAACCCAACAGCAGAACCACAACCGATACAATGAATATGGAAATGATTCCTGCTATTAAAGACAGAATAAAAGATAACTTTGCAGAAGTAATTGATTTAAAAGACTCTTTCAGTATAAACAGTATCATGTTAAAACCTAATAATTGGATTCGTCAATCCATTTGATAATGGCCCATTTTTTTGAAACAGGATTCTTTTCCAAAGTAAGATTTACTTTACCGTCAACCCTTTGAACGTCAGAAGGATTAAACGTAATTGTTAAATTAAAACTGCGGATTATGCTTGTTGAATCACTTGAAATAAAAACTATATTGTTCCAGATGAGATCCAACCGCTGAGAATTCTGGAATAATCCGTATGTAACTTTCATTTCATCGTCTCTTCCCCAGGTTATATCGAAACCCAGGTCATAATCTCTGTAAACGAAGCTGAAGTTATTCGAAATTAAATCGCCGTATATTGTTGTATCCTTAAAGGTATAAGCATATTGAAGATTCTGAAAAACACCTTCTACATTTGTAAGGTCTGATATTGAAGAATTTCCTGTATCTAAATTTTCATCAAGAGTGGGTGCAAATGGATTAAAGCAACCACTGAAAAAGAAAAATATCAGCCATATGTAATTCTTTGGCTTAATAATATCTTCCTTTCAAATCGCTCCAGCTATAGTTAGTGCCGGATTGAATATCCTGCCAGGAAGAAATTACCCATTGAGAACGCGAATCTCTTACAATTGTAAAAGATAATTTACCCTGGTAGTATTTCGGTAATTGCTCATTACTTGTAGGAATATTTAATCCATATGTGGCAAAGTAAGTAAGGCTATCTCCAAACAAACTCTTTTCATCTTCAGTTAAAGAAAGAACAATTGATGAACTGCCTGATATAGAATTTGTAAGATTAATGAAATACTGTTTCTCATCCGCAAGATCCCAGTCTTTCAAAAATGTATACTGTGAGCCTGCGCTTGCAGAAGGTTGAAAAGAAAATTTCTTCTCGGAAAATGAAGAATCAACAAAACAGTAAATATAGTTTTCGGCATTCTTATCCTGGAAGGCGTCAATAAGATTATTAAGAAGTATTTCCGGAGTTGATGCAATCTGAAAGTTACTTCTTGGTCTGTCCGGTTCTTCAGGATCCCGGGTAGTAAACAGGTCGCAACCAAGAATAATCAAAGAGAAAATCAATATCAGGTAGGCATATTTCATTTTCTTGCAAAGATTATTAATCTTGGTGATTCAGTTTGATTAAAAACAGAACCAAAATAATCTCCATATATATTTTCAATTCTGAATTCATTTTTTTTCAGTTCGGTTTCTATTTCTTCTTTTGAATAAAGCGCAACAGATTCCTGGAAATATTCATTTTGTTCACCGTCTGCAATAATAATATCTTTGATTACACGGTTAGCGCTGAATTCTCTTTTCTGTGTAATCTTTTTGCCATTCTCCTCAGAGCAGCTAAAAGGAACAAGATTTCTTTTCAGGTAATCGATATTAAAATAATCAAAGCAAAAACATCCGTCTTTACCAAGATATTTATAAACATCTGCAAACAGCGCAAAATTTTCTTCGTCTTTTTCAAAATAGCCAAAACTTGTAAACAAATTCGTTACGAGATCAAAACTCGTTTTAATACATGGCTTTTTTATATCACCGCAAAAAAAATCAACATCAAGAGATAACTCATCAGCCGTTGTTTTCGCAATCTTCAGCAGGTTCAAAGAAATATCAAATGCTGTAACCTTCAAACCTTTTCCGGCTATTTTAATTGAATGCCTGCCTGCACCGCAGGCAATATCAAGGACACTTTTTATTTTATTGCAATCAACATTTTTCCATATCAGTGATATCAGGTTTTCCGCATCTTCATCACCACGATGTTTATATAAGTCGAGGTAATTTTCAGAATTAAACCAGGTTTTATACCACGCACTCATTAAATTAAACTTCTATTTTGAACAGCCTTTCCTATAGTAGCCTCATCTGCAAACTCAAAATCACCACCAATTGGTAAACCTCTTGCAATCCTTGTAACTTTAATTCCAAAAGGTCTAAGCAACTTTGCAAGATACAATGAAGTTGTTTCTCCTTCCGTATCAGGATTGAGCGCCAGTATTATCTCTTTGGAATTTTCAATTGTTAAACGTGTAAGCAGTTCTTTTATTTTCAATGATTCAACGTCAATTCCATTAAGTGGAGATAAGACACCACCAAGAACATGATAAAGACCGTTATATTCATTAGTTTTTTCAATTGCAATTACATCGCTTACTTCTTCAACTACACAAATAATAGAATGGTCACGTTTTTCACTTTTACATATTTCACATTCATCATCAACAGAAAGATTGAAACAGTTTTTGCAAAACCTGATTTTAGATTTTAACTCAAGGATAGAATTTACAAGCAGTTCAACTTCAGCTAAATCTTTTTTTAGGAGATAAACTGCAAGTCTCTGAGCAGTTTTCCTTCCAATGGAAGGAAGTTTGCTCAATTCTTCAATAACTTTTTGTAATGGTTCAACTATCTGCACATTAAAATCCGGGTATGTTCAATCCGGGAGGAATCATTCCTTTAGTTACCTTTGCCATTTCCTCTTCTGCCATTTTTCCTGCCGAATCCAGTACTTTATTTACGGCAGCAACAACAAGGTCTTCAATCATTTCCTTATCGCCGCTTTTAATAACTTCCTCATCTATCTGAATTGAAACGATTTCCTTTTTACCATTAGCAGTTGCCTTTACAATTCCACCTCCGGCTTCCTCGGAAATAGTTTTGTTTCCAAGTTCACTCTGAACTCTTTCCATTTCCGCCTGAAGTTTTTGAACCTGTTTCAGCATTCCCTGCATACCACCTTTCATTTAGCCTCCGAATTTTTAATTTTATTTCCAATTTTTGATGGATAAAGATAACTAATTCTTATTTGACTTTGAATACCTATTTATTTATACTTTCCGCACTAAAAACTTGATCATTTTAGTTATTTGAAATCTGAGAAAAATATTAATCGTAATGAAACAGAAAAGCGAATTCTTCCCTGTGAAGGAGAGAATTCGGTTTGTTTAGATTATACAGACCATGTTTCATTTAACAAAAAGCAATTTACACTGGATGGCTCCGGTGAAAAACTGAAGATTATAAATGCATTCTTTTTAGATTACTTAAACGCATATAATATCATTACCGGTTATAAAGGAACTGTTGATAAAGGAATTATATTTGAGAAACATTCGCGTTACCCGTTTTGTGTAAAAATACAGAACGTTGCCGATAAGGAGAATGCAAAGGTTTTTGGCGTAAAGGAAGGAACACCTCTTCAGACTTCTTTAATAACGTTTTTGTATAATTCATCGTTCTCAATCTCAGATTCACATTTCCTCGCTTATAACATTTGTCCGCTTGAAGAAATAAAAATGATCAGGAGGATCTGTTCCAAGGTTAATGTGGTATTGAAATCTTATTTTGAAAGACGCAATTTAAGTTTATCCGAAATATTATGTTACTTTGGATTTGAGGACAACAGAATTTACGTCGTGGATGATTTTACATCATTAAGTATTAAACTGAAATCCGAGGTTAAAGGTTTGTTCAAAGAACCTTATAAAATTAGTACGGCAAATGATTTTGCAGTATACACAGACTTTTTTATCAACTTAATTAAAAGCTAAAATAATAATGACCAAATACGGCTATCAGACAATTGGATATGTGACTTTAATTGTTTTCATTCTTGCAGTTGCTGCAATTTTTCTAAATAATAATTTCATAAGAATTCCGCTTATTATAATTGCGGTTTTTTTACTTATTTTTACGCTTAATTTTTTCAGAGATCCTGAAAGAAATGTTCCATCTGCAGAAAATATTGTTGTTTCACCTGCTGATGGGAAAGTAATTGTTATTAAAGAGGTTCTTGACGACAGATTTATTAATGGAAAGGCAATTCAGATTTCCATTTTTATGTCGCCGTTAGATGTACACGTTAACAGGATACCTATTAGTGGAAAACTTGATTACCTGAGATATATTGAAGGCGATTATTTAATAGCAAGCGATGATAAAGCTTCCGAAAAAAATGAAAGGGCCGAGTTTGGAATTTCCGGTAAGTATGGCAAAATTCTTTTTACTCAGGTAGCCGGATATGTTGCACGCAGAATTGTGTATGAAGTTAAAGTTGGCGACAATGTAAAAATGGGAGAACGATTTGGTATGATTAAATTCGGAAGCAGGGTTGATGTTGTTGCACCTATTGATTGGAAAACAAAAGTCAAAGTACACGACAGGGTAGTTGCCGGAGAAACAATTTTATTTGAGTATAAATAAAGATTATGAGAAACATACGTATCACACGTTCAATTGTTCCGAATCTGTTTACAACATTAAATATGTTCAGCGGATTCGTTTCGATTATCTATTCTAATGAACATAGGTTCTATGCTGCTTCAGTTATGATTATTATTGCCACACTGTTTGATGCGCTGGATGGAATTATGGCAAGATTAACAAAATCAAGCAGCGAATTTGGTGTCGAACTTGATTCACTTTCGGATTTGGTTAGCTTTGGTGTTGCACCGGCATTCTTAATCTATCAGATACATCTTTTTCAATACGGTGTTCTGGGAATAGTAATAAGTTCTTTCCTTATGATTGCCGGTGGTTTGCGGCTTGCAAGATTTAATGTGCAGCTGGTTGGTTTTGACAAACCTTATTTTGTTGGACTACCGATTCCGTCATCCGCTATTACCATTGCCTCGTTCATCTTGGTATACTATAAAAACGATAGCGGGTTAGGTACCTGGGCAGTTTATATAATTCCAATGGTTATTATTCTTTCTTTACTAATGGTAAGCAGAATACGTTACGAAACTATTCCAAAGTTTTCGAAAAAAGGTTTGAAAGAACGACCTTATTCTGCCGCATTTATACTTGTTTCCATCATTTTAATTGCGGCAACAAAGGGACAGGCAATTTTCTATATCTTTGTTTTAATTATCGTTATTGGTATTTTGAGGTACGCCATTAGTCTGTTTAAGGCAAAAGAAAATCACGTTGAAATTGATAAATAATTTTTATTTGAGGAATAATGTTTAAAGCTACTGTTATTATAAAGAGAAGACCTTCTATACTTGATCCCCAGGGAAAAGCAGTTGAACATGGTGCTAAACTTTTAGGTTTTAATAATATTGATCAAACCAGGATTGGCAAGTACATAGAATTTTTTGTAAATGTTGATGAGAAAACAACTGCCGTTAAAGAAGTAGAGGAATATTGCAATAAGCTGCTTGCTAACCCGATTATGGAAGATTACTATTACGATTTGGAAGAGATTAAATGAAAATAAAATTCGCTGTTGTTGTCTTTCCCGGTTCCAACTGTGACCACGATGCCTATTATTCGCTTAAAAAAGTACTTGGTTATGATGTCGCTTTCCTGTGGCATAAAGATAAAGACTTGCAGAACGCCGATGTAATAATTTTGCCCGGTGGTTTTTCTTACGGAGATTACTTAAGAACCGGTTCAATTGCCCGCTTCTCACCGATTATGGAAAATGTTATTTCTTTTGCTGAAAAAGGCGGAACTGTTATTGGTATTTGCAATGGCTTCCAGATTCTGCTTGAAGCAGGATTATTGCCCGGTGTGCTGATTCAGAATAGTTCTCTTAAGTTTGTTTGCAAAGATCTTTACCTTAATATCGAAAATAAAAATACAATTTTCACCAGCGATTTCGAAAGCAATATAATAAAAGTACCAGTAGCTCACGGAGACGGTAATTATTTTGCCGACACTGAAACTCTGGAAGATTTAATAAAGTATAATCAGATAGTGTTTAAGTATTGTTCAAAGGATGGTGAAATATCGGACGAATATAATCCGAATGGTTCAAAACTTAATATCGCGGGTATTATCAACAAAAGAGGAAATATTCTTGGAATGATGCCTCATCCTGAAAGAGTTTGTGATCCGGTTTTAAGAAGAACAGACGGTAGATTTGTTTTTACATCCGTTGCTAAAAATATTTTAGAAAAATTAGAAATTTAAATAGAGGTTAATATGTTTGGAAATCTGGGTACGGGCGAAATAATTCTTATTATTCTTGCTATACTTATTCTTTTTGGCGCCAAGAAAATTCCTGAGTTGGCTCAAGGTATTGGCAAAGGAATGAAAGAATTCAAAAAAGCGCTTAAAGATGTTGAAGATGAAGTAAAGACTACTGATAAGCCTTCTTCTTCAGAAAAGAAATAGGTTCTCGCTTCAAGATTGTTTAATCCATTCATTTACGGGCTACATTATTGATTATCTATAAAAATTATTTTGATAAACTTGACAAGATCCGATCAGGAGAGATTTCACTTAAAGAAAATGTAAAATATTTTCTTAAGGCTATTGAAGAAAAGAAATCTCTTAATGCTTTCAATTTTGTTTTTGCAGATGACGCATTAAAAAATGCTGAAATTGTTGAAAGAAAAATTAAAGAAGGTAATCATGGTAAATTAGCCGGAATGGTTATAGCAATTAAAGATGTACTTGCTTATAAGGATAAACCTCTCACCTGCTCTTCAAACATTCTTAGAAATTTTATATCCGTTTATAATGCTACGGCAATCCGGAAAATAATTGATGAAGATGCAATTATAATCGGTAAAACAAACTGTGATGAATTTGCAATGGGTTCATCAAATGAAAACTCCGCATTTGGAAATGTTCTTAACCCGGTTAATAATTCTTACGTTCCCGGCGGGTCAAGCGGAGGTTCGGCAGTAGCTGTTGCCGCAGGTTTGTGTGATGTTTCACTTGGTACGGATACAGGCGGTTCAATCAGGCAGCCAGCTTCGTTTTGCGGTATTTACGGATTAAAGCCTACTTACGGGAGAGTATCTCGTTTAGGTCTTACAGCCTTTGCTTCTTCATTTGATTCGATTGGTCCTTTTGCAAATAATATTGAAGACATTGCATTGGTACTCCAAATAATTTCCGGTAAAGATGAAATGGATTCTACTTCCGCAGATAAAGACGTACCGGATTTTACGTCTTTGCCTGATATAAACTATAAACCGGTAATTGGCATTCCAAAAGAATATTTCGGTGAAGGATTAGACAAAGAAGTAAGACAACTTATTGATAACAAAATAAATGAGATTAAATCCAAAGGTTTTGAGATAAAGAATATTTCTCTTCCTAATACCGAATACTCAATTGCCACTTATTATATTCTAACCACGGCAGAGGCTTCTTCAAATTTAGCAAGGTTTGACGGGGCAAGGTATGGATACAGGCATAAAGATTCATCTTCATTAAAACAAATGTATGAGCTATCCCGGACGGAAGGATTTGGTGCAGAAGTTAAGCGAAGAATAATGCTTGGTACTTATGTTTTATCTGCAGGTTATTATGATGCTTATTACCGTAAAGCTCAGAAAGTAAGACGTCTGCTTAAAAATGATTTTGACAATGCATTTAAACAGGTTGATTTAATTCTTACTCCAACTTCTCCGTTTCCTGCTTTTAAAGTTGGAGAAAAATCTAATGACCCATTGGCAATGTATTTAAGTGATATTTATACAACATCAGCCAACCTTGCCGGTATTCCGGGTATAAGCATTCCTATAGGAAAAAATTCAAATGGTTTGCCGGTTGGTATGCAGATCATGGCAAATCAGTTTGAAGAGAAAAAACTTTTGCAATTTGGTAAATATCTGCAAACTCAAACCTGATATAACACGGTTAAAAATCGTTTTGATTTTTTATGATTGCATTCTTAAATCAAGATTCATTTTCTGATTTTAATTTTCAATACTCAAGTTTTAATACTTTTCATTATTTTTGAACAGCTTAAAATATTTTTAGAAAATAATAGGAGCTCAGCATGAGCATTCTTGTTGATAAAAAAACCCGTCTTGTAGTTCAGGGAATTACAGGCGGAGAAGGTTCTTTTCATACAGATCAAATGGCGGAATACGGAACCAAAGTGGTAGCCGGTGTTACTCCCGGAAAAGGTGGTCAGTCAATTAATGGAATTCCTGTTTATAATACTGTTGATGATGCAGTAAAGATGCAGAAAGCAAATACTTCTGTAATCTTTGTGCCGCCGGCATTTGCAGCAGATGCAATCCTGGAAGCTGCTAATGCAGGTATAAAATTGATTATCTGTATTACCGAAGGAATTCCAGCCAAAGATATGGTTGATGTATTTAATTCAATTAAAAATAAAAAAGTAAGATTGGTTGGACCAAATTGCCCCGGCGTTATTTCACCTGGTTTAGCAAAAGTCGGTATTATGCCAGGGTTCATTCACAAGAAAGGCAGAGTTGGTGTTGTATCAAGAAGCGGTACATTAACCTACGAAGCCGTAAAACAATTAACAGATCTTGGAATTGGCCAGTCTACCTGCGTTGGTATTGGCGGAGATCCGATCATTGGTTCACAATTTAAAGATATCATAAAACTTTTTAACGAAGATAAAGACACCGATGGAATAATTATGATTGGTGAGATAGGCGGAACAGCGGAAGAAGAAGCAGCTTCGTTTATTAAGAAAAATGTCACGAAACCTGTTGTTGGTTTTATTGCCGGCCGCACTGCCCCTCCGGGAAGAAGGATGGGACATGCCGGTGCAATCATTTCAGGTGGTAAAGGTACTGCTGCTGAGAAAATGGCTGCAATGAAAAAAGCAGGAATTAAAGTTGTGGAAAGCCCGGCAGAAATTGGAATTACAATGAAGAAAGCACTTGATGAGAAAAAGAATAAAGCTAATGTTGCTGAATTGAAAAAGACATCAAAAGTAAAGAAGGCGCCTGCGAAATCTAAAAAAGTGATAAAACCTGCAAAGAAAAAAAAGTAAGAAGAAATAAGGAGTAAATAATTTGAGTAACAGAACTTTAGCAATATTAAAACCAGACTGTGTAAGAAAAAATCTAATAGGAAATGTAATCGCAAAGATTAATGAAGCCGGATTTAAAATTAAAGCAATGAAAATGACTCATCTTACAAAGGAATCGGCAGCAGGGTTTTACGAAATACATAAACATCAACCATGGTTTAATGATCTTATCAGTTATATGACTTCCGGTCCCTGCGTTCCGATTGCACTCGAAAAGGATAATGCTGTTGCGGATTTCAGAAAACTTATAGGAGCTACTGATCCATCTAAGGCTGATGAGGGAACAATAAGAAAATTGTACGCAAAAGATAAAACCGAAAACATTGTCCATGGCTCTGACTCCGATGAAAATGCGGCAATTGAAATTTCACATTTCTTCTCCCGTAAAGAATTACTTGAGAATTATAATAACTAAACTTGTAGAGATATGAGAGTAATAAAATATTTTTTAAGTATACTTATTTTAACTTTTTCCACCTCTGTTTTTGCACAAAATATAATTGCTAAACGTGTTTGGGTTGGTGCAGAGGTTTTAGTTAAGGATAGTCTTGAACTTATCCAGGGAAAGAGAATTGGAATTGTTACAAACCATTCTTCAATCGTATTCAACAAAATGCTGTTAGTTGATACGCTTGCAAAACGAAATGATGTAAAAGTCATCGCTCTCTTTGGACCTGAACATGGCATAAGGGGTGACAATGCAGACGGGGCAAAAATAGTAAACGGCAAAGACTCGGTTACCGGTATTCCTGTTTACTCATTGTATGGTGAAATAAACAAGCCAACAAAGGAAATGTTAAAAGATGTTGACATTTTACTTTTTGATATTCAGGATGTTGGAGCACGGTTCTATACTTACATCTCAACACTCTTCTATGCTATACAGGCTGCTGCAGAAAATAATATTCCAATAATAGTTTTGGACAGACCAAATCCTATTGGTGGGTTAAATGTAAACGGACCAATACTAAAGCCGAAACTGAAATCATTCGTTGGGATTGCACCAATACCAATTATGCACGGAATGACAATAGGAGAATTAGCTGAGTATTTTAATAACCCGGAACTGCTTGGTAACAATCTTAAAGCAAATCTTTCGGTCATTAAAATGAAAAATTGGGATAGAAAATTTTATTATGATCGTTGTAAACTAAACTGGGTAAAACCTTCACCCAACATTTCTTATATACTTACAGCAATTGTCTATCCCGGAATGTGCTTACTTGAAGGAACAAACATTTCTGAAGGACGCGGAACTGAATTTCCTTTTCTGCTTTTCGGAGCACCGTTCCTCGATAGTAAAAAAGTGATAAGTGAATTGAAAAAACAAAACGTTGCTGGTATTGAATTAAATCCTGAGACATTTATTCCGAAAGAAATTCCGGGTGTCGCTTCAAATCCAAAATACAAAGGTGAGACTTGCCAGGGTATTAAAATAAGCATCCGGGACAGGTATAAGTTTGATCCTGTAAATTTTGCCATAAAGCTTTTATATGTATTAAATAAAGTTCATTCAAAGGATTTCAAGTTCAAAGATTCCAGGTTTGATAAGCTTGCCGGTGATGCTAAATTAAGAGAAATGATTCTTGAAGGAAAAAATCCGGACAGTATTATTCAATCATGGCAAAAAGAACTTGATGACTTCATTCAAATAAGAAATAAATATTTACTTTACTAAGAGAATAAAATGAAAAATTTATTAATCGTAATCGTTGCTTCACTGTTACTTATAAGTTGCGGTAAAAATGATAAACCGGTAGAAAAAAAGATAAGTGACAAACCAGATACTTCAGGTGTACTTAATGTTTCTAAAGATGATGCCCCACCCTCAAATGTAAACTTAGTTTATCAGCTGAAGAAAGATAATTCATACCTGTACAGGCTTACATCTCTTTCAACAACATTACAGAATGTTATTTCCGATTCAACGATGAAGAACACTATAAAGCAATCAATAACTTATGTTTTTAAAATGGATGTTAATGAAGTTGAATCTGATAATGTAATGGATATTAAAATTAATATTCAGTCAGTTAAATTAGATGCCACAGCTAACGGACAGAAATATAAATATGAATCCGGTGCAAAGTTAGATTCAACAGAGCGCTTAAGATATGTTGAATATGAAGCTGTTTTAAACAATCCTTTTTCAATCAGGCTGGATTCGAAGGGAGAGATTCTTGAGGTTTACAGGTTAGATAAAATTGTAAATAAATTTCTATCAATCCAGGGTGTGCTTGATTCTGTTACCGCCGCACAGAAAAAAGAATTCCAGACAAATATTGCCGAAACTGCAATCAAACCATTGTTACAACAGATATTCAGAATTCTGCCCTCAAAAAATGTCGGCAAAGATTCTGCCTGGTCAAATCAATACAGTACACGCTTAAGCGTATTTGATGTAACAAACATTGCAAAGTATAAGCTGAAAGATTTTGCAAAACTTGAAGACAATCGTTTAGCAATAATTGATGCCGGACTTGAAATTATTGCAAGAGGAAAAAATAAAGTTTCCGAGCAGGGTGTAAACTATGACTTTAAAACTCCTGAAGCAACCGGAAGCGGCACGATTTATTTTGATCTTACAAAAGGTTGTGTTGTAAAAGCAAAGACAACTTCAAAATTAAAAATGTCCATGACAATGCAGATGCCCCAAAGCCCGCGTGGTCCAATGAAAGCTACGCGAAATGATTATGTTGAAAATACGAATGTGCTGGAATTGTTGTAAAAATTACAAAGGGAAGACAGAAGTTTTGTCTTCCCTTTTCATCATTTAATTAACCTCCTTTATCTTTCCCCAATAGTTTATAAAGTCCGTAACCAAGAATTGACAAACCAATAATGCCGCCGGTAGTTTTCAATACTTTAGAATTTGCTAAATCTTCAAGATGAATTCCGGTACCTGTTTGTTTCATTTCCCTGTCGTTATAAATTGAATCCATAAACTCAACACGGTCTTTAAGGGATTTAAAAGCAATCGTTACGCTTGTACCGTCTCCGCTTGGAGTAAATTTAACAGCGCATTTTTCCTCGTCTGTCTCGTCAATTTTATCATAATTTTCAAATTCCCATTTTCCGTTAAAGATGCTGTAATTGATCACGCTGCGTTTCTCGCGGGAGTATAACGGATCGCTGAAAACCATCACCTTCTTCCCTTTTTCATTCACAACTAATTCCGGTTTACCGGATGAATCTTCTATCACTTCCGGTTCTTCAGCAGAAATGGATTCTTTTAAAGGCTGGGCTTCTTTAGCCTTTTCACTTAACAAGTCTTTAGGTTTCTTATTTTTTTCCATGGCTGATTTCCTTATATAAAATCCTAAATTCAACAGTAATAATATTAAAATTGAAAACGTTATACAACATACTTTAGTTCAAGTGAAAACGTATTTCTAATTTGCAGAAATAGTTCTTGACAAAGAATCATTTTTATATTACCTATAATAAAGTGCAGGGGTCAATAATAAAATAAAATTTATTTGAGGCTACATGCATTACAAACATACCGGTATTATCCACAAATTCATTTTATGCATTACTCCTCTTTTCATTTTTTTAACACTAAATCCAAAGGAATATTATGAAACATAGAAAAAATGTAAAGGATTTAACACCATCTGAAATAACTGCATTAGTAAATGCATTTCTTGCGTTGAAAAATTCTGCAACGCATCCAAGTACTTTAGCAGATGCACAGGCGGATGGAGCTTTAAGCAGGTATGACGATTATGTATGGATGCATATGGTTGTGGGAAACGGTGCTCATAAAGGTCCGGCATTTTTTCCATGGCACAGGGAATTATTAAAAAGACTTGAACAGGAGCTTCAGGCTGCCGCCGGTGATTCTGATCTTAAATTACCTTACTGGGATTGGGAAAGAGCAAGACTTGCATCTGACCCCGGCTGGCCTTTTACAATTGCTTTTTTAGGTGAGGATGGTAATGATGCTGATGATGATAAAGTAACAACAGGTCCGTTTGCTTTTGCAAACGGTGACTGGACGCTAAATGTTATAACAGGTAACGCAGTTGAACCTGGTAAAGATAATGTGAATTATTTAAGACGCAGAATGAATGAAGATCCGTCTTATCTGCCAAGTCCTTCACAAACAAGAAATTCTCTTAACGTAACTCCTTATGATGGTTCACCCTGGGATAACACTGTTCCAAATAACAGCAGCTTCAGGAAATATTATGAGACGGTAATTCATGATCCGGTTCATGTTTGGGTTGGCGGTTGTATGCGTCCAATGACTTCTCCAAATGATCCGGTATTCTGGCTTCATCATTGTAATGTTGACAGGCACTGGGCAGTGTGGCAACAGAGATATCCTGCACAGGGTTACCTGCCATCAGGAATGTCCGGTCCTGCAGGGCACAAATTGAATGATAACATGGCAACCTTTACACAATATTTCGGAGTTAATGTTAAACCTGCAGATACACTTAACCATCATGCTTTGGGATACTGGTATGATACAGATTTGCCTGAAATAACTTTGGAAACGCCTTCAATAAATTTTGGCGATGTTTCAACCGGCTTAACCCAATACAGAGCAATCAGATTTAAAATAAGAACCTGTAGAGAAACCAGGCTACGCTTTACCACCTTACCATCAGGAAATTTTGATACGACAATTCTTGGAACAAGTATTACAGTTTCACCTGTTGAGAGTGAAGAGTTTTTATATGTTAATCTCTGGGTACAGTTTACTTCTGCAGGTGCACTTAATGTACAGCAGGTAAGCAGTGTAACAGTGCAGGGATACATTATTGATAATGAAGGTTATTATTCCGGTGTTGAGGGTAATGAGTATATTGTTTTCCAGAATACTGTTGTTAATCTTTCAGCTCGTCCTGTAGCTGATCTTACGTACGCAATAGGACTCGCATTAGATCGTTCCGGAAGTATGGCATCAACAGCTTTCGGAACAAGTACAAGAGCACAGGTTCTTAAGGATGCAGTCTCTACTTTTTCCAATTTAATGGGCCCTGCAGACGGAATTGGTATTGTCAGATATGATCATGAAGTAAACAGGCTTTTTGATATAACGGCAATGGGACCTGTTATGCCGGTTACACCTAATTCGGGAAGAGACAGAACAAACCAGACAGTTTCCGGCAATTCATTGGATCCGAGGGGTGCAACCTCAATCGGCGGCGGAATAATTGAAGCAAGAGATATGATTAATGATGGCGCTGCCGGTTATAACAGAAGCGCTTTGGTTGTTCTTACAGATGGACTTGAAAACACACCGCCAATGATTGATGATGCGGCGGGAAGTATTAATTCAAAAACTTTTGCAATCGGTATCGGATCAAGCTCAACAGTAAGTACAGATGCGCTTAAAAAAATCACCAGCAATAATGAAGGATACCTTCTTTTAACCGGAAATCTTTCTTCAACTGAAAGACAATTTCTTGTAACGAAATATTTCATTCAGATACTGGCGGATATTACCAATAACAGCATCATCAAAGATCCTTATGGTGAATTGATGATTGGCTCCGAACAAAAAATTCCATTTAAAGTTACTGAAGCGGATGTACGATTTGAAGCTATAGTTCTTTCCCCTTTTGCCAGGCTAATTGACTTTAGTTTGGAAACTCCCTCCGGAAATATTATTGATTCAAATTCCCCTGCTTTTCTTTCTGCAGTAAGTTTTTATATGAATGAAAAAGACGCATTTTACAGCGTTAAACTTCCCTTGTTAATTCCACCGTCGTCAGAAAATCATAAAGGAACCTGGCAGGCAATATTCAGATTAGACCAGAATAAAATTAAAGCAGTATTAAGAGAGAATAAAGAATTAGCAATTTTTTTAAGAAGAGGCAACCGTACACTTCCTTACAGTTTTCTATCCAAGGTTTATTCGAATCTTAATCTGAATGTTGCATTAACACAAAAAAACAGTGAGCCGGGTTCTGAGATAATTATTACAGCATCACTTACAGAATATGGAATCCCAATGCAAACTTTAGCGGCTGTTCGTGCGGAAATTACTAAACCAGACTTAAGCACAAGCGTAATTAATTTAAAGCAATCTGATGAAGCAGAATATGTTGGTAAGTTTACCTGCAAAAATATCGGTGTCTATTCATTCAGAATTATTGCGGAAGGATATACGATATATCAGACCCCTTTTACAAGAGAAAAAACTTTAACTGCCGGAATCTCAGATACATCAGGATCAGAGATTAGTCTGTTGTTAAATTATCTTAGAAGCAGGGATGAAAAACTCTGTCATTTGTTAAAATGCATTTTCTCGGACAAGATTATAAATCCTGAAGTGTTAAGATTTCTGAAAGAGAAAGGAATTGATATCGAAAATCTAAAAAAATGTTTTGACCAGTTTTGTTTGAAAAGAAATTACAACCTTGGAGGTGAAAGTACGGATTCAGATAATCAGCTTAGCATTGGCAAGGTTATTCCTGATATTTTAGGCAATGCTGAAATAAGTCTATTGCTTGATGCAATTGAGTTGGGCAGGAAGAATGATAAAAACCAATTCGGTTTTGCAAATCAACCGGAGCCAATTCCTGTTGAAGATTGTTGTTGTGAAGATGATGAATCATATGAACATGGTCATGAAAAAGATAAAGATGAAGATTCACATGGGCCTTCAGGTGAAGGACATTCACATAATCAGGAACATCAACATAAAGAGCATCATGATGTAAATTGTCCGAAGATAACTAAGGAAGAACGCGATGCACATAAATTTCATGTGTTTGAAGTAGTGGAAGAAGAGATTGAAAAAGCAAAGGAACACGATAGAATGTTAGAGGAAAAAAGGAAGAAAAGAGGGCAATCTACCGGGCATGGGCATCATGATGTTTTTGAAATATCCGATGAAGAGGAAATGAAGAAAGCACACGAGGAAAATGAAAAGAAAAAAAAATCTAAACACAGGTAACAGTTATAATTTTTCAGAGGGAAGTTAGTCTTCCCTCTTATTTTATTTTACAAATTCATATTGAGAATGATTTCTTAAAATTTCTTTCAATGGAGAAAATGTAAATAACGAAATCGGTTCTTTCTTTCCTTTCACATTAATCCGGTTGTAGAATTTAAATGCTTTGGTACTTTTAAGTCTTGAATAAGTAGCTTCAGTTATAGTTATTTCATTTGGCGGTACCATTTTTTCGATATTGTAAGCAGTATTTACCACGCTGCCAATTACAGTAAGTTCTTTCCTGTCAACCGGTCCAATATCTGCCTGGATTACATTTCCGCTGTTTATTGCAATCCTTATCTCAATAGTATCTGCCATTTCTCTCTTATATCTTTCATTTAAATCTTCAAGTGCAAATAGAATTTTACCAGCTGCATTTATTGCATCATTAGCATCAACAAAAACAGCCATAACTGCATCGCCAATATATTTATCAATATCGCCGGAATTTTCTTTTGTTATCACTTCGCAGATGCTGAAAAACTGATTTAGCAATTTTGCGGTTTCCTCCGGTGTGTGTCTTTCTGAATAATCAGAAAATCTTACTACATCCAGCACCATAATTGTAAGATCGCGTTTTCCCGATTTCGGTTCATTACCATTTAATAATAAATCCTTTACTCTTTGAACCGTTGCGGAAGAAACATACTTCGAAATAAGATTATTATACTTTTCCTGAAGTATTCTGAAATCTTCTTCTTTCGAGATATCCCTGAACACTTCGATAGCTGCTATGATGTTGCCCTTTTCATCCTTGATTGGAGAAATATGCGACATAACCGGAATGCGTTTGCCGTTTTTTAGCAAAGGGTATATCTTCATCTTTACTACTTCACCAAATTTAAGTGTTCTCAACATCGGGCATCCAAGTTCACAAATCGGAATTCCGTTTTCATTAAAGTGATTAAGTATATCCTCCGAACATCTGTAGCCGAGGACTTCATCAATCTTATAACCGGTAATATCTTCAGCCCCTTTATTCCAGAAAATAATTCTGCGGTTTTGATCCACAATATAAACGCCGTCCGTTATTCCGTTAAGAACATAATCAAAGATTGTTCCTTTGTCCAAAATTTCATTCAGTAAAAATTCTGCCATTCTAAACCTGCCTATCCTTTAAGATAAATGAACTTATAAGAGAATAACTTGAATGATAAATTTTGGTGAGTTGGCGACACTCCTCAAATTTATCCGGTTCTAATCCTGCACTACTGTGCTTAATTAATTAAAACACAAATTCAAATTAAAGTCAAGAAGTTTTACAAGAAAAATTAAAAATTGTAAAATTTGGAATAGATGTTTTCGAAGTCCCAGCCTTTCTGATTCAGGGAAGTTCTGCATCGGTAAATAAAATCCATTATTGATTCAATCGGAACAGCGCGGGCAATTCCGTATTTAATATTTACTCGCCTGTCCACGAAAGTCTCACCACTGTATGGTACCAAAGGATTATGCTTATTGTAATTAAATTCCTTTGAAGGTCTTAGAACATATTCATAATCTGCAAAAATAGTTTTTATCATTCCTACCATTTCAAAATTTGGTACGCCGTCTCTTATCGCCAATATTATTCCACCGCTGAATCCCTCATTAAAATTTGCATCTAAAATAAAGCTACCGGTTTTATCTCTATTAGGACTGCTTACCAAAGCTTTTGTAAGAGTTTTATATCCCATCGGATAACCTAAAATATAGACGAATGAGCCCCAGTCTAATTCACGCGCCTTACCAAACGGATAAGTAAATTTTGAGACAGGAAGAATTATTTCACGCTCAAATTTTTTACCCAGTATTGCCACATCCAATTCTTTATCCATTTCAAGAATATCAAGATGTCCGCCTTCCGGTAAATCGGGCACAAAAATATCCTGCCTTTGTTTTACAAGAAGGCCGTTGATAAAGGAAGTATAATTGCCTAGTGAATCACTGCTGTAGGAATATAATGTATCATCAAAAGAAACCACGTGTGCACATGTTAATAAAGCAACCTTACCATTTTCATTATAAAAAACCAGACCAGTACCAGCTGCAGTTTTTTCTGTAGAACCTTCGTGTGTTGAAGTAAGTTCCATCAGAGAATCGGTTAATTCACCCTTTTTGATTTTATATTTTTCATTTATAAAATAAACTTTATAGTAGGCAATTGTATTAATAAATTTTATGGATTCACTAATCTCTTCAAGCTGATCTGAGCAGCTCTTATAAGGGAATTCCGAATCATAACGTCCATCTATTAAAAGCGGGTAAGCCTCTTTATAAACACTTGAGGATGAACAGGAAACAAATATTAAAGCAGGCAATAAAAACAATACCGCAAAAACAAAGGTTCTTTTTTTCATATTTTTTCCTTTAAATTCACAAAGGAAATTACAGAATCTTTTTTTAAGATTCTAAACAGAACAAAGATTATCATTTATTTTGAAAGGCACAATTTAAAATTTTATAAACCAATTTTGCCGTGAGAAAATCCGAGGATGGATTTCCCTTTTGCGGGGCAAGTTCAACAACATCAAATCCAACAATATTTTTTTCTTTACCAATTGACTTTATAAGATTTATGGTTTCATCCCAGAATAAACCGCCCGGTTCGGGAGTTCCGGTTGCAGGTAAAAGAGAAGGATCAAAGGCATCAACATCGAAGGTGATAAACACATTTTCATTTAGCGAATTTACTACTTCTCTCTGCCAGTCTTTATATTTCCCGGTTCGCAAATCCCGCGAGTAAAATGTTTTTACTTTATTTTTCTTTATAAAGTTTGCTTCATCAATACACTGGGCACGAATTCCTACCTGCACTATATCATTTGTAAGTTCAGAAATTCTTGCCATAACGGAAGCATGTGAGTAAATAGAATTTTCATAGCTTTCTCTAAGATCGGAATGAGCATCAAACTGAAGTATGGAAAGATTTTGAATTGTTTCTATAAAGGGCAAAACCGTTGCAGATGAAATTGAATGCTCGCCTCCAAGAACAACAACAAACTTATTTTCTTTAAGCAAGTCTCTTACAGTCTGCGAGATTAAGTTTAATGATTTTTTAATTGACAGCTTTTTAAAACTGATAGGCTTTAATGTGGCAATACCTTTTTCAAAAACAAGTTCACGATCAAATTCTTCATCGTAAAATTCAACGTAATGGGAAGCTTCAAGAATTGCCTTAGGACCATTAGCAGTGCCTTTGCCGTAACTAACAGTCTTTTCGAATGGGACAGATACAATTACAATCTGAGAATCATCAAGACCAGAATATTTGTCTTCGATGCCAAGGTAATTAGATTTTATTCCTAGTGATTTCATTTTTTTTTGTTCAGATAATTTGAAAATATAAAAATTAAATATGTCCCTTTATTCCATGCCTTAAAAGAAGATATTTATCTTCAGCATCTTGTAAAGAATCAAACCAAAAACTTTCTTTCCTGAAACAAATGCTAAACAAATATGCTTTCCTTTGCACAAGAAACTTTGCAGTATCATACTGTAAAATTTTAAGGGAGACATTTTTAGATTTAACTCCCTGTATAAAGCGGAATCCACCTTCAGCTTTATCTGCTTCCATGCTTACCCTCAAAAAGAAAAAATAAATAAACTACTTAATGTTTTTCATCAAGATTAAGGAAATGACCAAGCTTATCTCTTTTTGTCTGAAGATATTTTCTGTTTGTTTCGTTTGGTTTAATTTCCAAAGGAACACGTTCAACAATCTCCAGCCCGTATCCTTTAAGACCTACAATTTTTTTGGGATTATTCGTAAGCAACCTCATCTTCCGAACACCCAGATCAACCAAGATTTGTGCACCAATTCCATAGTCACGCAGATCAGCATCAAAACCAAGTTCTTCGTTCGCTTCAACAGTATCCTTGCCCATATCCTGCAAAGCGTATGCTCTTATTTTATTCAACAGACCAATACCTCTGCCTTCCTGCCGCATATAAATAAAGACACCTTTCTTTTCTTTCTCAATTCTTTCAAGTGCAGAATGAAGCTGATCGTGACAATCACATCTAAGTGATTGGAAGATATCACCCGTCAGACATTCCGAATGCACACGTACAAGTACAGGTTCACCCGGTTCAATTTTTCCCTTCACAAGGGCGACGTGTTCTTTGTTGTCAATTAAACTTTTGTAAAGATATAATCTAAATTTCCCTTTCTTGATCGGAAAATTAATTCCGACTTCCTGAACGACTAATTTATCTTTCTTAATTCTGTACTCAATAAGTGAAGCTACGGTCAGGATTTTCAGTTTAAATTTTTCTGCAATCTTTACAAGATCAGGAATTCTTGCCATTGTACCATCATCATTAAGAACTTCACACAGAACACCAATGGGTTGCAGTTTCGAAAGTCTGCAGAGATCAACTACTGCTTCAGTATGTCCTGCTCTTCTTAATACTCCTTCGTCGAAAGCTCTTAAAGGAAAAATATGACCTGGTTTAGCAAAGTCAGATTCTTTTGCTTTTTTATCTGCAAGTTTCTTAATTGTCGTGGCCCTGTCTTTTGCTGAAATACCAGTGGTCGTACCTTCTTTAGCATCAACTGTAACTGTAAATTGAGTACCGTGCAAAGCAGTGTTGGAATCTACCATTAATCCAAGTCCAAGCGCATCCAAACGTTTACCGGACATTGGAGTACAAATCATTCCCCTGCCGTGCTTAGCCATAAAGTTGACAATCTCAGGAGTAACAAATTCGGCAGCGCAGACAAAGTCACCTTCGTTCTCACGTTCTTCGTCATCAACTACAATAATTACCTTACCCTGCTTGATGTCGGCAATGGCTTCTTCAACTGAACAAAACATAATATTAACTCTTTACTACTGATGCTACCGCAGTTTTTTCAAATTTAATTTTTACATTATCGGAAACCTGGATGAGGTAAGTCTTATCTTCTATTCCAACTATAGTTCCGTGGATACCGCTGCTTAAAACAACTTTATCACCTTTCTGCACAGCATTTAGCATTGCATCTCTTTCTTTAGCGCGTTTTTGTTGTGGTCTGATTATCATGAAATAAAAGATGGCAAAAATTGCCGCAAACATAATTAAAGTACTAATCATACTTCCGCCGCCACCGTTTTGTGGGGCCATTGCAAAAATAATATTCACTTATTCCTCCGTAAAAGAATTTATATTAACTGATAATTTATTTACTAATTTATTTTTCCATTCATAAAAAGAACCATCCAATATTCTTTTTCTTGCTTCAGTAACAAGACTTAAATAGAAATAAAGATTATGGATGCTTGCAAGTTCAAGTGCCAAAATTTCCTTTGCAATAAAAAGATGCCTCAAATATGCTCTTGTAAAATTCCTGCAGGTATAACAATTACACTCTTTATCAACAGGATTAAAATCATCCTTATATGCAGCATTCCTCATAGAAAGAACACCCGACCAGGAAAATAAGTTTGCATTACGAGCATTTCTTGTCGGCATTACACAATCAAACATATCAACACCGCGCTCAATTGCTTCAAGAATATTTTCAGGTCTTCCGACTCCCATCAAATATCTTGGTTTTTCTTCAGGCAGAAAATCTGTTGTAAAATTAACAATGTCATACATCTCTCCAGTGGGTTCACCAACTGCAAGTCCGCCAATTGAATAACCGTCAAAATCCAGAGCAACCAATTCTCTTGCGGATTGCTCCCTTAATTCTTTGAATGTACTTCCCTGTACTATTCCGAACAAATATTGCTCTTTGCCATAAAGCGGAGAAGAATTAACAAAAGCTTCCTTATTAAGTACCGCCCACTTGGATGTCAGATCAGTAGATTTTTTTGCATACTCAAAATCGCATGGATATGGAGTACATTCATCAAGCGGCATCATAATATCCGAACCAATGCTGCGCTGAATTCCAATTACCTTTGCAGGAGTAAAGAAATGATTTGAGCCATCTAAGTGCGATTTAAATTCAACTCCATCTTTTTTAAGTTTACGCAGTTCAGCAAGGCTGTAAACCTGGAATCCGCCGCTATCAGTAAGAATTGGCTTTTCCCAGTTCATAAACTGATGTAATCCGCCTGCCTTTTCCAGAATTTCCGTACCGGGTCGCAAATAAAGGTGATATGTATTTGAAAGAACAATCTGAGCACGAATTTCATTTGCCAGCATTTCCTGGTTAACAGCTTTTACTGTTCCCTGGGTTCCTACCGGCATAAAGATTGGTGTCTTAACTTCACCGTGGTCTGTGTGGAAAAAACCTGCTCTTGCCTTAGTATATTTATCTTTACATTCTACAGAAAACTTTAACAAAGCAACCTTTAAATGACATTAACCTGATTTTTGCGTTCAAATTTACGGGAATTTTTGTTGAAGTGCTATAAATATAACGCTAACTGTAATTTTCCTTAATTCACCGCTAACAATAGAAATTAACAAAGGATTTATCTGTGGATTTAGAATTTCCAAAGTTTTGTATTAATCATTTCATCTGTATACCTCAGGTTTAACAGCCGCCTCGCTATCTATTGTAGGTTGTGGTCAGTTCTATTATTATGAAGTGTTTCTTCTCTTCTTCAATATCGGAATTTAGTGAACAAGGTCACCACTTTAATTTACAATGGGAATAGACTTTCTTCGCGGGAAATATTTTCAGTTCCTGAATCTTAAATTAATATTGTCGGCTAAAACCCACACTTTAACTAATCTCAAAACTTTTAAGTATAAATGGTTTTGCTTTCTCTAAGTCTTCACTATTTCTTATCCTTATTTCAAGATTACCTAACCCGTGATGACCAACCTTTGAAACGTCTCTTGTAAATCCTTTCTCAAGCTTTACAGTTCGTAAATCTGCATGAACCCACATTTGAATTATATCCCCCACAGGTTGAAATGCGAACGATGCAAATGTTTTTATCTTCTTAAAAGCAAAATACCATCTCATCTTTTTAAGCTGAATTCCTTCCCCAAGGTTAAATATAAACTGGCTTAATTCATCAAACCGGTTTTTCAAATCATCGGTACAGCTCTCATAAAACTCTTCAACTGTTTTGTACTTATTCTTTCCTTTAACTTTTTTATTTGATGTCCTAACAGAAGCTTTTACATTATCGCTTTGCGACTTTGCATTTACAAGTTCAAATAATATCAGGTCATCAAACTTCTTGTACCGTATAAGCTCTATGTTCCTGTTTATCTGCTCAACTGCGTGACTATCGTACTTTGTATAATCTCCGGCTATGCATATTACTCTTGCATTTTCCCACTCAATATTTTCAGCCGCCTCGTTACCTTTTGTTTTCATTACAAGCAGTTTGAATTCTGCTTTATGGTCAAGCAGCCAATCCAGGTAATACAAACCCTGGTTAACAACATTCTCATTTAATGCACGCTTATACTCAATTATAACCGGACAATTATTTTCATCAACACCCAATGTATCAATCCTGCCGGCATGTTTTTCGCCCGTGCTGTATTCTGTTGCAATAAATGAAACTCCCAGAAATGTTTCCAGGTGCTTTTCAATTAATAGTTGAAGAGCCTTTTCAATTGTAACAGATTTACCTTCAAGTTCAGTTACTTTGTTTTTAGTAATGCTAAACAGTTTAATGTCAGACATAATTGATTCATCCTTTATCTGTTATTAATCTCGTTTGTTTCCACCTCTTCTTATTAAAGAAAGGGATTGAGACGTTAGGTAATGTATTTCTTTTTCTATTTTCTTAAATGCTTCATTTGGATTTCCAAATATCTCTTCATTTTTAATTCTTAAAAACATTATTCCGTACATCTCCAGGTGCTTTTGTCTTTCAATATCATGTTCTTTCTGTTCGGATAGCTCATGAACATCTCCGTCAATTTCCACCGCAAGTTTTATTTCAGGCGAATAGAAATCTATGATAAATTTATCTATAGAATATTGTCTTCTGAATTTTATATGCTCTGTTTTTCTGTTTCTTAAATAACGCCATATAAGTTTCTCTGCCATGGTCTGATCTTTACGAAGCTGACGACGTTTAACTTTTTCAGTAGTTCTGTTAAAGTGCTTTGTCATTTCCACTCCTTTTAACCTCACCCGGCTTCGCCACCCTCTCCTTAAAAAGGAGAGGGGCAGGGGTGAGGTCAGATAATTTTCTTTACAATCTTATCTATCTCTTTCATCTCTTCCTTTAAGTGCTTCTTTATTTCTACTCTTAATCTGCCAAGGTGGATTGCACTTAATTCCTGCCGGGGTGGATTATCTTTTAAATACTGTTCTGCTTTTTCATGAGCAAGTTTGCTTAACTCCGCAAGCTTTATATGCTCTGCATTGTTCTCATCAAACTTTGGGAAATATATATCAAGAATTTTCTTGTGAACATCTCTTGCTCCGAATAAACCTTTTGATTGAAAATCCTTCATCAATTTGTTTGGAATAGATGAATTAAGTATTGCAACCAAGTAATTGGCTTCAAGTTTAGAATTTGTATAATATACATATGCTTTTGTATCTACAAAAAATTCTAGATCTAAACTCCTTCGTTTCACAATTGTTGCGTTCGCATCTTTTGCCGATGAATTATATAATACTAAATATGGTGCATTAAGATTTTGGCTGCAAAGTTTATTATGCCAGTTTAGATATTCCACTGAAGTAATATTTTTATTTTTTGATGTTTTATATAAATCCCAATATCTCTCAGCACTATATATCCATCTTGAAGCATTAAGATAACCTTCACTCATTAAATCATCTGCAGAATGAAGAATAATTTTCTTTTCATTTGTCTCATTAGTTTCAATTGTAACGGGAAGAGTTACCAAATCCGGTTTATAAAGAGCAAAAGGTAAAATGCTTTTTGCAAGCGCTGTTCTAAATAAAAATCTACTTTCAATTCTTCCAGATATTGTCAAACTTTTCCAAGGTATTTTTGCATCTCGAATAACTTCATCTGAAGTTTTAATATTTATAATTCTTTCTTTCCAATCATTTGGAGAATCTTGATTCAACTCAACGAAATAGAAAGTGCGCGGTGTTAGTTCTGCTCCCTTCTTAAATTTATTCTTATATATATTAATCCTTTCAATAGAATTAGACTTTTTTGTTGAGAACGCTGATGTATTACCATGCTTAACATAAAACCATTTGGAATTTTCTTCTGTAATAAGTTCTTTTATCTGCTCCAGTTTACAATTATGTTGTTTAAGTGTTCCGCTAAATGTTTTTCCGCTTAAACCTGAAGCAGGCAAACTTCTACCTTCTTTCTTTTCTTTAACAGCAAACAAAACTCCGCTTGGAACTCTAAATAAAGGAGATACTTCATTAAAATCCCAAATGCTTTTTAAGCGGAATCCTTTTGCCTTTCCGCTTCTTGTGTTATTATGGTGGTCTGCGCTAAAAAAACTTCTCGGTAATACAAATGCAATTTCCCCTTTATCTTTAAGAAAATAGCTGCTGCAGTATGCTAAAAATATTGCCGCTATTTCAAGATTTGGAAAGTTAGCTATCCGTTCTGGCTTAACGTTATATTGGTCTGCAAGGTCATTAAGTATATCCTGGTATTCTTCATTCTTAATTGAACTGTAAGTAAACCAGGGCGGGTTGCCGATTACATAATCAAACTTTTTAGAAAGGAAATACGGCTTGTACAGGTTTTGTATAATAAACTTCCAGATGCTGTCCCTTCCCTTTTCTTTTACGCTTCGCAGGCTTTCATAAATTTTATAAAAACTTTCTATAACCTTTTTGTTAAAACCTCCGTTCTTTACCTGCTTAATTAAAATCTTTTCAAAGCCTTCAATTGTTGTTTTCTTAATTCCCAATGTTTGTTCGGCAAGTTCTTCGCATAACTCAAGGCTTTCATCAAATATTTTTACATCGGTTAAAATCTGCGAACTTAGCTCAAGCGTTTCTCTGTCAATCTTCATCTTAAAGCTATTCCCAAACAAATCCTCAACGCCATCCGGTGCAAGCAGCGTATTGGCAAGAATAATATTTAAATGAACGGGCGTTCTTGCGTTTATAATTTGTTTACCTAACGCTAACAAAATATTCGTCTTTGCTATTTGTACGGAAAGCGGGTGAATATCTATTCCGTATATACTGCCGTTTAGTTCTTCAACCGGTATATCAGGATTCAATTCCCTTAACCTGTGAATTGCAGCAATTAAAAAAGAACCGCTTCCGCACGCGGGGTCTAATATGCGGCTGCCTTCTTTTAATTCAAACTCTTTTAATACTCTTTCGCAAAGCCAGTCCGGAGTATAGTATTCTCCAAGTGTATGCCTTGTGTCCAGGTCAATTAATTCCTGGTAAACGCCTTTCAATATATCTTCATCAACATCGCTAAAGTTGAACGTAGAAATTTCCTGCGCAATTAAACGGAATACTTTCTTTAGAGCTTTAAAATTCCTTTCGGCTTTTATCCAGTGGAAGAAATCATCATCAACAAAATTTCTTATGTTATACCTGAAGAAAATACTGCCGTCAATTATTCCTTTCATCTCCTCATCGGAAATGTAATCATCGTTGGATACAACCGAATAAGCAAGCATTTTGGAAAAGATGCTGAGGTAAGTGTGAATAAGAAATGTTTCTTCCGTTGCGTTAAAGGAACCGTATGCAATACTTAAGAATTTACTCCACTGTTCAAATGAAACCTGAACTTCTCCAAACTTTTTAACATTATTAAAATGATTGGTTAATTCCCTGTTACACTCAATAAATACGCTGCCCTGGTAACCAAACGCTTCCTCAATTCTTTTTAGTGTTGCTTTCTGCCTTTCTTCCTTAAACAGGAAGCGGTCTATCCAGTAATAAAATTCTTCAAGATTTTTTTCTGTTACAACAAACGAAGCGCTCTTAACTTCATTCAGCACAAGTTCATCTTCGTTAAGTTCATTTATTTTATTAATGCAGGAAATATCCGGCACAAGAACTTTCCACGTAATAAAATCTGAAGCAATTAAAGTGTAATTATACCCTTCACCGGAATTAAATTGCCCAATAAGGTAACCGGCTAACTGCTCTTTGGCATGTTTTAACGTTACCTTCAAATCGTTTTCAAATTCAATTATAATTTTATTATACAGTGTATCTGCGCTGCCCCTGTGCAGTTTATCCTTACGCGGAATATTAAGGATGGCTCTTTCTGCGCCTTTGCTAATATCGTCAATTATACTTTCAATTTCTTTATCGCCCGCATACAAGCGGTTAAGCAAATCCTTAAAGAATTCTTTCTTTATAGATTCCTTGTTAGCCTTTTTAATATTTGTTAGATACGCTTTTAATATCTGTAGTTTTTCAGGGTTCATATATTAACTTAATTTTGAAAGGGAAATAAATATTCACCTGAGCCCGCCACCTTTATTTATTTTATGCAAAACTACCCCAAATAAATTTTAATATCAATAAATCCTATTGATTTCGGTGTCGGTGTAACAAGGTTAAATTTAAGCTAATCATCAGATTAATCATTGGTCTCTTCGATAAGCTCGGAGACCCATTAAATCATCAATCAACAAAGCTGGTTAATTACGACAGCTAAAATCCTAATCAGGTAACTGTTATTTCATAAGGTGCATTTTTTTTGTTATGCTTTTATCTCCATGCCTCAAATTATAAAAATATATTCCGCTGCCAAGCTGCTCTGCAGAAAATTCAATTTCATATTCTCCGGCAGATAATTCCTTGTTTATTAAAGTGATTATTTCTTTACCGAGAATATTGTATATTCGTAGAGACGTCATATATGACGTCTCTACATTTGGAACTGCAAATTTTATTTTTGTGGTTGGATTAAACGGATTAGGAAAATTCTGCTCCAATGCAAACGACTGAAGCAATATTTTAACATCAATTTCAATTTCACTGCTATATTTAAAGTTACCATCAGTATCTATTTGTTTTAACCTGTAAGAATATTTACCCGATTCAGTAATTTTATCATAAAAAGAATATTCCTTTGTTGAATTACTATTTCCATGCCCTTCAACAAATCCAATAGCCCCCCAGTCGCCCATAAGGGTTAGATCCCCTTCCCTTTGGGAAGGGGCTGGGGATGGGCTTCTCTGTATTTCAAATCCATAATTATTCACTTCTGTTGCGGTATTCCAATTAAGTATAACCTTATCAACCTTTACACTTGCAGTGAATAAATTTAATTCAACAGGTAAAGGTGAGTCATAACTATTTTCATAGGCACCAATATCAGGTGGAGTACCGCGTGTAGCACCAAGTATATCTGTAGCAGGTGAACCTGATTTTATCCCGGTGCCTATACATGGACTGTTGTCTTGTAAAGCAAAATTTCTACTACTTACAAAAAGTGGGTTTGTATAGATATTTCCTGTTCCCGTATAAGTCCCACTTCCATCCTGAATACAACAATATGTAAAATTTGAAGTTATATCATCACCGTCTATCTCTGTTGTATTTCCCCAGAATATTGTATTTGTTACGGTAGGATTAGAAGATGTTCTATTATACAATCCGGTATTATTACCATTAAATGTACAATTCCAAATGGCAGGTGATGAACTATAATTAAACAATCCGATATATTCATTATTTTCGAACAAACAATTTGTTATTTGCGGTGAAGAACTTCCATTATAGATTGCACTTCCATTACTTGAAGATCCTGTATTTTTAGAAATTGTACAATTGATGATGGTAGGTGAATTTGAAATATTATATATGGCTCCACCAGCATCATATGGTGAACTTCCGTATGCATAACCTCCGGTTATTGTAAAACCATTAAGAATGGCTACGTTAGTTAAGCCCATTCCACTCGGATGATAAAATATATGATAACAGTTATCTGTCATATAAGTTGGGTCCGGGTAGTTATCATTCCCACTTAAATCACCGCTTAATATTGTTTTATTACTTCCTATACTTCTGTCGCTCAGTTCATCATCGTCAACTCCGTCAAAGCCTCCGTATATGGCAACACCTTCTATCATACGGAAGTGATAATATCTTGAACCACCGCCAAGTCCGTAATCATAACTCGGTTTGTATGTTCCTGCTGCCACCCAGATTTCAAAACCGCTTGATGCATAATCTAATGCAGGTTGCAATGATATGAATGCATTAGTCCAACTTGTACCTTCGTTTGTTCCTGGTGCATTGTCATTTACATATAAGGGACCTGGTTCACCATAACTGTGTTCATAAGCGCCAATATCCGGAACAGTACCAGTTGGATCAGGACGGCTATTACCTTCTATATCTGTTGTTGGTGCACCGGTTGAGGTTCCTGCTCCAATACATTTACTAATGTTTTTTAATCTTAAATCATCATCACTGGTTCCATAAGTATTATCTGCACCATCAGCATCTACAAAAAGAGGATCTGTAAAGATATTTCCGGTTCCCGGGTAAGTCTTTGTGTTTCCACCCTGAATACAGCAGTATGTAAAATTTGATGCTGTTCCACCTGATATCTGTGTTGTATTTCCCCAGAATATTGTGTTTGTTAACGTTGGCGCAGAAGAAGCATCATAATTCATAATTCCTGTACCATTTCCATTAAATGTACAGCTCATTATTGTTGGTGAAGAGGATGAATAATTATAATTACCATAACTGCTATTACCGTTGAATGAACAATTAGTTATTGCCGGTGACGAACTAGAATTATATACTCCATATTTATTCCCTCTGAATATACATTTTGTAATTCCCGGTGAAGAACTTGTAGTATTAAATAATGCTTCGTTCTGATTCGCTTCGAATATACAGTTAGTTATTACAGGTGAAGAACCTATATTGTAAATACCGCTGCCTATATCTCCCGCATTATTTTTAATAGTACAATTGATTATAGTTGGAGAGTTTGAATTATTATATATTCCTCCTCCATACTGATGATCCGTTGAACCCAGGTTTGCATTACCTCCTTTTATTATAAATCCGTCAAGTACAGCTGTGCTCGTTAAACCTAACCCACTCGGATGATAGAATACATGGTAGCAGTTATCAGTCATATTTGACCAGGTTGAGTAAACATCATTTACGCTTAAATCACCACTCAATATTGTTTCATTACCTGTAATACTTCTGTCGCTCAAATCATCATCATCAACTCCATCAAAACCTCCAAATATTTCTACTCCATTTATCATACGGAAATGATAGTATCTTGTTCCGCTAAGATCATAAGCAAATGTTGGTTTGTATGTTCCCACTGCCACCCAGATTTCATGACCGCTTGACGCATCATCTAATGCATCCTGTAATGATGTGTATGCATCAGTCCAACTTGTACCTTCATTTGTTCCTGTTGCACCGGCTTTTACAAATATAGGTCCCGGTTGAGAATAACTGTTTTCATAAGCGCCAATATCCGGATTAGTACCGGTTGGATTAGGACGGATGTTACCTTCGATATCCGTTGCCGGTGCACCGGTTGATGTTCCAGCACCTATACATTTGCTTGTGTTTTTTAATCTTAGATTATTATTACTTACAAAAAGAGCATCAGTAAAGATATTTCCTGTTCCCGTGTAAGTCCCGCTTCCACCCTGAATACAACAATACGTAAAATTTGATGCTGTTCCTCCGGTAATCTGCGTTGTATTTCCCCAGAATATTGTGTTTGTTACTGTAGGTGCAGAAGAACCATCATTCGTCATCCCTGTACCATTACCACTAAATGTGCTGCTCATTATAGTTGGTGAAGAAGATGAATTATTACAAATGCCAGCAATACTATTACCATTAAATATACTATTAGCTATTGTTTGTGAAGAACCGATATTATATATCCCATAAGTATTCCCTCTGAATATACAATTTGTTATTACCGGAGAGGAAGTTGTAGTATTAAATAAAGCTTCGTTCTGATTCGCCTCGAATATACAGTTAGTTATTACCGGTGAAGAGCCAATATTGTAAATGCCGCTGCCAATATCTCCCGCATTATTTTTAATTGTACAATTGATGATAGTTTGAGAATTTGAATTATTATAAATCCCTCCTCCATACTGATGCTCCGTTGAACCCAGGTTTGCATTACCTCCAATTATAGTAAATCCATCAAGAATAGCTGTGCTAGTTAAGCCTAATCCGCTAGGATGAAAGAAAACATGGTAACAATTATCACTATTAACTTCTACAGTACCAATATCACCGCTTAATATTGTTTCGTTCGCTTCACCAGATCCAAAGTTGATCCTTTGGCTTACTGCTGTTTCTGTTCCGGCAAAACCTCCGTATATTGCTACACCACTTTTCATACGGAAATGATAATATCTTGTACCTCCGCCAAGTCCGTAATCATAACCCGGTTTGTATGTTCCTGCTGCCACCCATATTTGGTCTCCGCTAACTGCAACATCTAATGCACCCTGTAATGACTTAGCTGTTCCCCAGGTTGTACCTGTATTAGTGGATAATCCGGTTGTGGTAACATAATAAGTGGTTGCCCCAAAAATGAGGTTTGAAGTTATTACTAATAATAACATTAAAAGCTTTTTCACATTCACCTCTGAATAATTTTATTAAAAAAAATAATCTCCCGTACAATTTCACTGATTGAACAAATGGACATAGAATTGCAGAAATTGCATTACTTTTTTCAGAAATTGAAAAATACATACATGTAAGTGTGTTGAAAGGGTTAACAAACAATCCATTCAATACTCCAATAGTACAAGAAAGTAATTGATGTTTAAAAATGCTTTTACTTTTTTCCTGTCAGCTTCATAAATAAGGCATCCAACCAAAGCAATTAAACATGCATTACTCCACTAAAGGAGTGTTCAGGATATTATTCCACTAATACATTAACATCAATAAAAACATTACAATAATTGTCATTAAGTGGTGGATTTATATAAAGAAGGTCAAGGAATTCAGCGGGTGTGGAATTACCAAGAGAATATCGGTTATATGTTATACAAAATATTTTCATTTTTCCGCAGGTGTAACCTCGTTACAAACATATTAAAATATTCATAAATACAAAAATTTAAATTTGAGGTTTGTTAAATTGAAACATATTCCTAAAATAAAAATGTTACTTTTCTTTCTGCTTTTGTCTTTTGTCTCTTGAGTTGCAATAAATATATTATGATAGCAGAGAAACTAATTTACAATAAAGTTGATTACTCATACTAAAGCAGGTTCAGCACTAATGTTATGTCGATGACTATTAGAATCTCGACTCATTTTATTACTTTGATTTATAAATAAAAAGTTGATTTTTTAATAAATCTATTCTTATCAATATTGATTCTAAAATCCCAAATTAGATAAATTATTTTTTTCGCAATGATTTATTTTAAAACTGTTGCAATATGCTTACAGTTACATTATTTTAGCGACAAAATATTTGAATTTTTTATGAAGTAGCTTATTAAGAATTGAAAAAACACCTTATCCTACTCATACTGTTAACATCAGTATTATTTCCACAGCAAACATTACGCTGGGGAGCTGATGGAAGCGGCGGCGCTCCTTACGTATTCGCAGACCCACAAAATCCTTCAAGTTATATTGGTTATGAAAAAGAAATTGCAGAAGCACTTGCAAATGTTATGCATGTTAAAGAGGAATACGTCCCCACTGATTGGGAAAGCCTTATTGCTTCACTTAACCGTGGCGAATTTGATGTAATACTTAACGGATTAGAACCTACATCAGACAGGGAAAAGGAAATTCTTTTCAGCAAACCGTATTATGTATTCCAGATGATTCTTACTGTACGCAGTGATGAAAAAAGAATTAAAAGCTTAGCTGATTGTAAGAAATTAGAGATTGAGGTTGGAACACTTGTTAACTCTGCAATGTCCCGCGTATTGGAGAATGAGAATATTAAACTTCGCCCTTACCAGGATGTGGTTGGTGCATACCAGGATCTTGAACTTGGAAGAATAGATGCAATACTTATGGATGATCCGGCGGAAATGTATTACGCAAGGAGTAATCCAAAACTAAAATGGGCATGCGAACCGTTTAACCCAGGATACTTTATAATCGGTATACGTAAAGGTGATCTTGATACAAAGAAAAAAATTGATGCGGCGATTGATTCAATAGTTAATAATGGTTCAATTGAAAAAATACTCCGCAAATGGAATATGTGGAGTGAAGCCCAGAACAAACTTAAAACAACAATTAAAGTTGATGTAATCAAGAAAAGCTTTAACTGGGGTGAAGGATTATTAAGGTTATGTCATGCCGCAGCAATTACTGTTTTATTGGCTTTTGGGGCTATGATTATTGCTGTTGTTCTCGGATTACCGCTTTCATTCGGGCAGACTAAAGGACCGAAAATTGTAAGAATACTTTGTACCTCATATATAGAATTTTTCAGAGGCACACCGGTTATTGTACAATTACTTTTCCTTTACTTCGGATTACCGGTAATTGGATTTGCACCCCCAGGATGGCTTACAGCATTGATTGGCCTTGGTTTAAATTATGCGGCATACGAATCCCAGATTTACAGAAGCGCGTTTGATGCAGTTCCGCAGCGGCAATGGGATGTTGCCTACTCATTAGGAATGCGACCACTGCTTGCATTACGCAGAATAATTTTTCCGCAGGCAATAAGGATTGCATTACCACCAATGACGAACGACTTTGTCGCATTATTTAAAGATACATCTGCTGCATTTGCAATTGCAGTTTGGGAGCTTGCAACCGCATACCGTGAACTTGCCAACGCTACTCAAAGTTATTTATTACTTGGTGCGGTTGTATCTGCATTTTACCTTGCAATGAGTTTACCTCTTGCACAGGTAGCCAAGCATCTTGAGTATAAACTGAAAAGAAAAAGTTCTTCCCGTGAAGTTTCAAAAGGCTGGCAATGATTAGAATCAATAATCTAAATAAAAGAATCAAGAGCATTCAGATTCTTAAAAATGTTAGCCTTGAAATTCCTGTTGGTAAAGTGCTTGGAATTATTGGTGTTTCAGGAAGCGGCAAGACTACTTTGCTTATGTGTCTTTGCGGATTATTGAAATTCGAGGAAGGTGTACTGAATTTAAATTCGCTTACAATCAATCCTGATACTTATAATAATGAAATGGAAAAGATATGGGAACTAAGAAAGGAAACCGGAGTTGTCTTTCAGCATTTGCATCTGTTCCCTCACCTATCCGCATTAGGTAATATTATTGAAGCTCCGATTCATGTTCTGAAGAAATCGCGCACCGAAGCAACACAGGAAGCACTTGATTTACTTGCAAGAGTTGGGCTTGCAGATTCTGCCGATAAATATCCCGATCAATTATCTGGCGGCGAACAGCAGCGAGTAGCCATATGCCGCGCCATTGCAATGAAACCTAAAATACTTTTTCTTGATGAACCGACAAGCGCACTGGATCCGCAAAGAAGCGCTGACATAAGAAAATTAATGAATGACTTTGTGAAAGAAGGAAGCACACTTGTAATTGTTTCTCACTCATTAAACTTTCTGAAAGGTTTGGCTGACACACTTGCCTATATGGAGAGCGGAGAGATTATTGAGTTTGGAAATGCCGAGGAAGTTATTAATTTTCCCAAAGATCCCCGCACCAAATATTTCCTTGAACACTTCTAAATAAAATTTTTATCCGGCAATTACGACTTTCACCAGGTCAATCCTGGTAGGTGTGGTTTTAATTATTGTAAACCTGAATTTATCCAATTTGATTATCTCCCCTTTCTTTGGAATTCTGCCAAAGAAGTAAGTAATAAATCCGGCTACAGTTGAATATTCACCTTTGGGAAACTTCATATTGAAATTTTCATTAACAAAATCAATTTCAGCCTTCCCGTTTATGATAAAAGTATTGTCTGCAATTTTCCTGCAGATTTCTTCCTCGGTATCAAACTCATCTTTAATCTCGCCCAATAATTCCTCAATCAAATCCTCCATCGTAATAATTCCTGCTGTACCGCCAAACTCGTCAACCGCAATTGCAAATGAAGCTTTGTTAATGGAAAACTCCTTAAGCATATCAGTACACTTTTTAGTTTCAGGTACAAATAAAATATTCCGCAAAATCTCTTTTATGCTGTCGGGTTTCTTAAACAAATCATAGGAAGAAACAAAACCTTTAATGTTATCAAGGTTCTCTTCGTAAACGGGCATCTTGGAATAACCGGATTCAATAAAAGCATCAAGAGTCTCTTCGATAGAGCTGTTTAGCTCGATCCCGATTATTTCGGTCCGAGGTCTCATCACTTCATAAACTCTAACATCACCAAGCTTAAAAATCCTGTTAAGAATATTGCTTTCTTCGTCTTCATCAAATAATCCACTCTCCCTGTTATCTTCATATAATTCTTTAATATTATTTTTTTTAGAAATGATCTCAGTTCGCTTTTCTGATGTAAGAATGTATTGATTCATAAACTGAACCTTCCCGCCAATAATTTTAACGAGAGGAAAGCAAATCCAATAAAATATTTTTACCAATGGCAAAGCGAGTCTTTGTAAAGTTTCAGGATAATATTTAGCTAAATATTGCGGCAATACTTCGACTAAAAGAATGAAAAACAGAAGAAAAGCAATAACTGCATATATGTTGAATGATAAAAGCGAACAAATTAAAGGATAGAAAAATGTAAGTACAATAACATATAGAAAATATCTTGTCAGGATTACAGCGGAGAAAAAATAATTTACATTAAAATTCTTTTTGCCGTAAAACCTGAAAAGTGTTTTATTGCTATCATTAGCTTCATCGTTCTTTTTTTTTGAAATGTTAATTGCTGTTTCCAGTGCAAATTGAACTGCAGTAACGAACAAAATCACTATTGATAAAACAGACAGAAGCATAATTGCGCTATTAAACATATCATCCATAAACAATCATCAGAACTACAATTACATATAAAATTAAATTTATAATCATTGGCCAGTCAGTAAGCATTATCTCCGTTGCATTTTCACCCTTGCTTTTTTTGTAAACGAGGTACATAAAACGGAAAATGCCGAATACAACAAAGATTGTTGTAAATACAAGATTTTCACTTTTAACATTTACAATAGTCCGGTCTGATACTGAGTACAGTGCATAACAAATAATTACTCCGGCCCCTGAAATTGAAGCCATCTGTTCCGTAAAATCAACTGTATATTCGGAAAGAACTCTTCTTGTAATGCTGCTGTCTTCAGAAATTTTCAAGTTCAGCTCTGATCTTCTTTTCATTATAGCAAGAAATAGTGAAATGAATAATGTTGTGAGAATTAACCAGCTTGATACATAAACCGAAATTACAAAAGCACCGGCTAAAACTCTTATCATAAACCCTGATGCGATTGACATTATATCGATAATGACAATATGTTTTAGCCAGACAGAATAAGTTATGTTAAGGACTACATAGATTAAGAGCGCTGAGATAAATTTAATATTAAGGAAAGAACTTATGCCTGCCACGACCAGGAATAATATAACAGCAGTAACGATACCTGCATTTCTGGAAATCTTTCCGCTTGCTATTGGTCTGTGTTTTTTTACCGGGTGTAATTTATCAAGGGAGATATCGAATATATCATTTATTATATAAACCGCGCTCGAAACAAAACAGAATGAGACAAACGCTAAAAGGACTAGACTAAAATAATCGGGGTTGAAAATCTGCTTCGAAAAAATGATTGGGACAAAAACAAACCCGTTTTTAATCCACTGCGGTACACGAAGCAGTTGAAAATAATTTTTAATCATTAAAAAACGATTATCTCCTTATAAGTGCCGAAATGTTTCTTTAATTCTTCTACCATCTCGCCCAAAGTTACATAATTTTCCGATGCTTTTACAAGAACCGGCATCAGATTTTTTTGATCTGTAATTGCGCCTGATATTTTTTTTAAAGATTCAACTACGTTTTGTTGATTGCGTGATTGTTTTAATTCGGCTAATCTTTTCTTTTGCAGAATTTCCACTTGTGGGGAAATCTGCAAAATCGGTATGTCGATTTTTTCTTCCTCCTCAATAAATTCATTTACACCTACAATTATTTTCTCATTCCTTTCCAATGCCATTTGATAACGATAAGCTGCGTCGGATATTTCCTTCTGGAAATAACCTGCCTCAATCGCTTCTATTACTCCACCGTATAAATCTATCTGCTTAAATATTTCTTCTGCCTGCTCTTCCATTCTTTTGGTTAAAGCTTCCACATAATAACTGCCGCCAAGTGGATCAACCGTATTTATTACTTCAGTTTCATATGCTATAAGCTGCTGAGTACGCAAGGCAATCTTAACTGCTTTTTCTCCCGGAAGTGCAAGCGTTTCATCCATTGAGTTTGTATGAAGAGATTGTGTTCCTCCCAATACTCCGGCTAATGCCTGGAATGCTGTTCGTATAATATTATTCTCAGGCTGCTGTGCCGTTAAACTGCACCCTGCAGTTTGAGTATGAAATCTTAACCACCATGAGCGAGGATTTTTTGCACCGTATTTTTCCTTCATTCGCTTTGCATAAATTTTTCTTGCGGCTCTGAATTTTGCAATCTCTTCAAAAAAATCTAAGTGAGAATTGAAGAAGAAAGAAATTCGGGGAGCAAATGAATCGATGTCCATTCCTCTTTCAATACAGGCTTCGATATATGCAAAGCCATCGGCAAGGGTAAAAGCAAGTTCCTGTACAGCGGTTGAACCTGCTTCCCGGATATGATAGCCGCTTACCGAAACAGGATTCCATTGCTTAACCTCATTTGTACAGTATTCAATCATATCGGTTATTATTCGCATTGAAGGTTTTGGCGGAAAGATATATTCTTTCTGCGCAATGTATTCTTTAAGAATATCATTCTGTAACGTTCCCCTAAGTTTTGAAAAATCAATTCCTTTCTTTTTTGCAACAGCAAGATAAAAAGCAAAAATTATTGCAGCAGGAGAGTTAATCGTCATCGAAGTTGAAACTGCATCAAGGGGAATTTTATCAAGCAGGATTTCCATATCAAGTAAAGAAGAAACCGAAACACCGCATATGCCAACTTCACCTTCACTTTCTTTTGCATCAGCATCCCAACCCATTAAAGTCGGTAAATCATATGCTATTGATATTCCTGTCTGTCCATGTTCAAGCAAATAATGAAATCGTTTATTTGTATCTTCCGGCGTGCCGAATCCTGCAAATTGTCTCATCGTCCAGATTTTTCCCCGGTAGCCGCTTTTGTGAATTCCTCTTGTAAAAGGAAATTCACCAGGATTTGAAATATCTTTCTGATAATCTATATATTTTATATCATCCCGGGTATAAAACTGATTAACAGGTTCTCCGCTTAAAGAAGTAAATTTTTTGTGTTGATCAGTTGATGGGTTCAATTTTGAAAAGGTATTCTTATCCAGATAGAAATTATTTTGTTTCATTTCATCCCTCACTGTTCCGCTGATTTTTTGATCAGCTATATCTTTTTAATACTTGTATAAATAAAGCCCCCCTGCCCTGGGGGACTTATGATAATAATAGAATTTTATTCTTTCTTCTACAAGTCTGAAGATAGGATTATTTCAGGAAAGTGATTTTGATTGCATTGGAAGGTTTACCGTCAATTTGTAACTGAACAATGTAAATTCCGGATGACAGAGTCTGACCATATTGGTCTTTCCCATCAAAATGAACCTCAAAAAATCCTTCACCATATCCGGTCACATCAATAACTCTCACAAGTTTTCCAAGCGCGTTAAATATTTTAATGAACTTAACTTTTCCAACCGATGCAGCATCAATATGAAATCTGATTGTAGTTGAAGGATTAAACGGATTTGGATAATTGCCAACAATGTATGAATCCGGTATTAAAGTCAATTTTTCGTTTTCAACAGGAGTTACCCACGGTTCTTCATAATCTGCAACATAAGCAGTATATCTGCAGCGTATACCATATTTAAGACTCAGGTCAATCAGGCTATCCTTTAATGCAGTAGTCTCACCATAAATCTCAACAATCCATTCAAGCTGATCGATCATCTCTTTTGCCCATAATGATTCAACAAACTTATCTTTGTTGGTCTGATCACTGTAATTTAATCTGAAATCGTAAAAGTTAGTACCGGATACTGAGTTTCCGGCAATACTTAAAATAGATTCGCCAGGATTAGAATATCTTCCCAAAGCATAAAAATAAGAACCCGCATAAGTTGATGGAAGTTTTTCAGGTAGCACAGAAGATAAATCAGCACGCCCGTATTCCATTGCAACATCTTTAAGTATAGGCTGGCTAATCAAATCAAAAACCCTGTTCATCTTTTCACTAAGGTTATCGTCTTCATCAATGTAAGTAACAAAACCATAATTTAGCTGCGCGGTCATTTCAAGCTTTGCCCTGTCAAGGTTATCGCCAATTCCAATAGGGAATATTCCGGTTTTGAAAGTATTTTTTGTTGAAATATTTCTTGGATTTAAAGGCGTCCTGCCATTGGTAAAAGCAAGTATTGCATTGCTAAACGAATTATCTTTTATCTCATTGAGGCATTCTTCAATACCTGCATCCATCCTTGATCCCCAGCTTGAAGTAATTGTTGCAAGATGAGTTTTTGCATCCTGTATATTTTGTGCACTTGCAGGAATTGCTGCTGTTTTCCATGGGTAGACATAATAGTTAAAAAGAACAATATTAAATTCATCTTTTGTGGTAAGCTGATCCAGGGATTTTGAGATTGCACTTATACTCTGACTAAGTTTATTGCCAGTCATCTCACTTGAATTGGAAAGCAAAAAGATTATTCTCCTCGGGAAAACACTATCTGCTGTTGCAACATTCTGAGGTCTTACAAACAGAGCAAAATGCCCGTCACCTGAATCAGCAGCAACTGAATAAAAATCGACATTCAATTCTTTCTGGTCAACTTCATAGGTAAATTCAAAATCTTTTGTAAGGTAAGCTTTCGGTTTTACGACTTCAACTTTTAAAACATTTGATGTTGATTCTATCTGTCTGCATTCAGAGCTGAACGTACTGGAATAATTTATAATTCCTGAATTGGAATAAACATTGACATTAAACTGGAGTTGCTCGAGCGGATATGTAATGAATGCTGATGTATTCAGCGGAAAATTATAAGTTACTTTGCCCTGGTAATAATCGCATCTGCTGATGTAATGCAGCATCACTTTCTGGATTCCACCGGCAGGTATGTCTTTAAGAAATACTTTAATTCCATTTCTGCCGATATATTTATTTATTTCAGCAACAATGCCACCTTCACCAGTGCCGGGATTTGTAGCCTGTTCCTTTACTTTAAGTATGGCTTTATATGCAGTGTCTTTGTACCAGTATACAAATTCTGTCGCTCGTGCATCCGGAGGAAGAGGAAAATTATAAACTGCATCAGTGGAGTCTGTCCATTCATTTACAAATTCCTGGTAAACAAATGTCTCTGCTATCAATCCATGAATATCTACATTAACAGTTGTTGATCTGTTACGCAATAAATCCTTTGGATAGTTTTCATTTGAAGGGATCATCAATCCTTCTGCAGACAAAACATTTATAAGAACAAGTAAAATTATTGTAGTTAATTTTTTCATTTTTCAACTCCACCTTACTTTAAGTAAAGAATTTTAGCTGTTTCGATATGCTCTTTCTGCTGATTGCTCTTTAACGATAATTGGACAATATAAAAACCAGCAGCCACCGGAAGACCAAGATCATTCCTTGCATCCCAGGAAATTTTGTCAAACATCATTTCATTTAAAGAAAAGGATTTTACACATTCACCGAGAATATTAAATATCCTTATTGAACCATTCTGGTAACCTTTGCCGCTAACTGAGAACGTTATAGTCGGATTAAACGGGTTAGGATAAAACCTTAACGCACTTTGAGTAACTGCTGCCTGGGTTGAAGGATAACTATAGCTCTTTATTGTTCCAAGTCCGTCATAATGAATTACAAGCTTTAACTCTTTTCCGGCATAATTAGATAATTTGCTGTTAAATTTCAGAAGATAAACATCCTGTGATTTCATTCTTGATACATCGAGCAACACATCTCTGAAGTTACCATAGATATCATAAAAATTACCGCCGGTTGGAATAACAATCGGATCGAACCAATCGGATTTAAGTGAAGTCAATCCAACTCCATGAACTTTAATATCCATTGCAAGCATCCTATCAACAACCTGCTGTTTTGTATATGTTGTTGTAGGATATTCTTCATCTGTAACCCAGATTATATTTCTAACGCTGCCAGGTCTGAATGACAACTCCGATCCTCTGTATAATGCAGCGGGAGAATCTTCAATGCCGCCCCATAAAGGATAATTTGCCAATCTTTGCTTGATAAGTTCTATGTCTTTTGTAAAATCATAAACTTTATCTACTGTTGTACTGAAAGTAACTATTCCGATCTGGTAATCGAATCCCCTTTTAACAAGGCTGTCTGCAAATTCGCCAACATAATTAACAACCTGCTGAATGTTATCTCCCATACTTCCACTTACATCAAGAACAAATACTACATCTGTAAGATTACTGCCACCGCTCGCAAATTTCTCAATAGAGTAATCTTCTATCCTTATGCCATTTTCGTAAAGAAAAATATTTTCACTTGCAAGGTTAAGAACCCTTTGCCCGGTGCTCTCTTTTTCAAGGCTAAAAATTAATTCAACCTGCGGGAAAGATGAGACCCGTAAAGTATCGTTTACTAAAACAAGACCTGTATCAGTGACAGGTGTTGAAGGAATAAAAACATTCCGGTGAAATTCATCTAACATCTGACCGTTACTTGTTACCATGATGACTGCTTCGGAGACTTTATCTTCATAGCTTATCTTTGAATTTACCGGAATGTTTTGATAAGAAAATTTATTTGCATCCGCAGAAATTGAAATATCTGTTGCCGCTGAAGTCAATCCATTTACAAGCTGAACATTTAAATTAGAATTTAAAGAGGATGTAGTTGTATTGAATAATGCCGCATAGGTATCCAGAGATCGTGGGAACATTGTTCCGTCTTCAATGGAAATAAAGGCAGGCAGATCCCATCTTGTAAAAATCTTTGATGAAAAATCAGGCTCGATAAGAGATATGGTTATTTCTGTAACAAGTTCCTCATCTTTCAACAATTCTTTGGTATCAAGAAAAGTCTTTATTGTTAAATCATACAGTTTGCGGATTTCACTTTGAGTATATATCAATCCGTTATTTTTATAAATATCTCTCCAGTTACCAAGGGTTATTCCAACCGGCCCGTTAAATACCAATTCGGCTCCAATACCTTTTGCACCATTGCTTCTTTCCCATAAAACTGTTTCCGGATGAGAAGCATCTACTACAAGCATTGTATCGTTGGTTAAAAATTTATCTCCGTACATTAATGCACCATCTCCCCATTTTCCAAGCGCTGGATCAATCACTATTCCGGAACCGAACGTATGGGAAAGTGTATCGAGATTTTTAATACGCTGGACAATTTTTACACTTTTTCCGTCAGGTTGCAATGTCATATAAAATTCCAGGGAAAAGAATCCTTCCTTTAAAGCGATAACAGATAAAGTACTATCTTCAGCTTCTGGTAATGTCTGCCCCGCCTCAATAAAAAATTCATCGTAACGATACCAATTATCATCAATAGAAAATAAAGGATAGGATGTTTTAGCGTAAGGATGTCCGTAGGTTATCTGGCAATTGTCATCAAGCGGGCTTGCCGAAAGTCCATTTGTCGTACCGACCGTAAAATATCCTCCGGCAAGTAAAGTAAATTCAATTTTGTTGTTACTGATCTTTTGAGATAACTCGTTGGAATTAGATTTACCTAAAGTATTTCCTCCAAATTCATCAGGTAAATCAAGTGCTGATTTTTTCTGTCCTAATAATGAAACCGAACAGCAAAATACAATTAGTGTTAATACGGTAATTATTTTTTTCATATTGTCTCCTTTTTAACGAATTACCTGACAAGAACCATTTTGCGTGTGTACCTGAAGTCGCCCGCTTCAAGGGTATAGAAATATGTACCGCTTGGGACAAACATTCCGTTTGAATTCCTGCTGTCCCAGGTTACCGAATAAACTCCAGGTGCTTTATCTTCATTTACTAAGACCCTTACCAATCTGCCAAGCACATCATAAATCCTGATTGTTACGTGATAATTTGATTTATTATCCGGCAACGAATACTTAATTGTTGTTGTTGGATTAAACGGGTTTGGATAGTTTTGTTCGAGTACAAATTGCTTTGGCAAGTTCTTTCCACTATTTACATCAGTAGTCGAAGGATCAATATACATAGCGGTATAAGGAGTCAGGATTTGAAATTTCAGGCTTAATTCTATCACCTGATTTTTTAATTCTTCAGTTTCACCATAAATCTGAATGAGGTCAAGAATGTGGTTTATTTTGGCTTTAGCCCAAAGTCGTGGTACGAACTTATGTCCGCCAATTGTATCTGCAAAATAAATCTGCTGAGAAAAAGAAACCGGTTTAGACATCATCTTACCACTGACAGATACATTATACAAACCATTTCCATTGTATAATCCTAATTGCATTATCTGGCTTCCCCAGAATAAATCAGTCGTTGCTTTGGGATAAATATCCCAAGTAACCAAGCTGCTAAAATCTACATCTATATCCGTAAGAACCGGTTTAGAAATTCTCAGAAAGTGATCATTAACTACCAAAGCAATGCTGTCATCAGAAGCAATAAATTTAACATAGCCATGGTTTTGAGAAGCTATATTTCCAAGAAGAGATTTGCTTATATCTTCTCCAACACCAAACGGGAATATTCTAACTGATTTTGTATTGTATCTTTTAGTGCGGTTCAGAATCGAATCCTGGTTTTTTTCTCCCCATGTAGGATATCCGTCTGTAAGAAAAACCAAATTGTTGGAAGTAGAGTCTCCATAATTTTGTTGCAGGGATGATTTAAGTGATTCGTCAATATTTGTCATACCTAGGGCATATAAATTCTGAATAAATAATTTTGCATCGCTGATGTTATTTGTAGAAGCTTCAACAAGGTCAGGTTTGAATTTCTCCACAAAAGTGCCAAAGGTAATTATGTTGAATCGATCAATTGAATTAAGATGATCAATAAAATTCTTCAGCGCTTCTTTAACCTGCTCTATCCTTGTTCCTTCCATACTTGATGAAACATCCGCAGTAAAGACAATATCTTTCGGTATAACATCATTGGAATCTAATTTATCCGGCGGCGTTATCCATAAAGCATAAAAGCTGTCATCTCCAATTGAATCACTTGCAGAAGGAGTATAAGTTAGAATATTATAATTAACCTCTGTACGGTCAGTTTCAAATTGAACTAAGAGGTCCTTATCGGGATAAAAATTTTCATCACCATAAAAAAGTTTGTAATGATTATTGGCAATCTTATCAAGCTTTGTAGCGGTTGAATTACCATGACTTGGAGAAGTAAAACTTGTGTAAGAATATTTTGACTGCGCTTCAAGGTTGAGAGAGACCAACTGTAATGGTTTGGATGAAAGCCCCATGGTATTCAGTTGAAATTTATATTCAACAATTCCAAGGTCATACTTCAGCGGCTCAATGTAAGTTACTTCTGTGCGCACTTCACTTAAAGGATTTACCGGAACAATGCTTAAGCGGAAAAGGTTATCACCAAGTTCTTCAAGTAAGGCAGGATCCAGCCACTGGCGCAACTTTTCATTGTATTGATTAACAGCTTCCTGCCTTTCTTTAATTTCAGCAACATATCTCTGGTTATTTACCCAGTAGACCAATTCCGTTATAGTAGCATCTTCAGGTAAAGGAAAGATATAGATTGTTTCAACGGAATTGTTCAGTTCATTATAGAAAGTCTGGTCGATATGTGTTACAGCAACCTGCTCCTGAATATCGACTGTTGTGTTTACTTTCTGAATCCACATTTTGTTATAATTCTGTGTGCTCCATCTTGGTCTTGAAAACAATGCACCAACAGCCATAACCTGCTGAGATGAAGTAATTATAATTATGCTTAGAAAGAAAAAAGTTTTAAGTAGTAGTTTTATTTTCATAATATCCCCGCACCATGTTAATTATTTTGAAGGCAAGAAAAACAATTATTATTCCACAGGAGAATTATTCCATAAATGAATGAAACAAAATTATTTTTATTAGACTACGTACGAAAATTTTTCGGACTGGAAATATTTTGCGGAGGATAATGATGAATTGCATAATTGGAAATAGTGGGCTGACTAAAAAGTAAGATTGTCATCACGAGCAAAAGGAAGTGATCTCATTTTAAATAATAAATAAACAGATTGCTTTGCCATTCCCGTGCACTTGCCTCAGCCAGAGGCTGATAAACGCAGCAAGCAGGAACGGGAATCTATGCAAATGACTTAATATCATCACCAGACTCAGCCAGGTTTTCGTAGAGATGACTAATACTAAACTGATTATTTTTCAAATGTCTCTATTACTTAATTATTTTTTCAAGAGATTTTATCAGGGATGGCAGATTATATTGAATAGTATCCCAAACGCGGTTAACATCAACTTCAAAATATCCATGTATCAATCGGTTTCTCATTCCGGTAATGTCTTTCCATGGTACATCAGGATTTTGTGAATATGTTTCTTTAGATATTTTTGCTGCAGCTTCTCCAATTATTTCAATCTCTTTAATAACTGAAAGGATAAGCATCCTGTTTTTCTTAAACTTTCTTTTCTTTATTTCTTTTACAAACGATAATGCTTCAACAGAAGCATCAATCATATGTTGTATCCTGATTTTATCTTCCGGCTTCATACTTCACTTCAGCTTCTTTAATAACTTTATCCCGGAAATATCTGCTGAGTTCATCGGGAGTTCTAATATCTACTTTCATATTTAGTAATTCTGATAATTCTCTTTCTATTCGCGACATATCCAGTAAACCTATTTTAGCTCCTTTATCAAATTCCACAAGCAAATCAATGTCGCTCTTTCTGCTGTAAGCGTTGTTTAAGTAAGAGCCAAAAAGGGATAATTTTGATATATGGTTTTCTTTGCAGTAGTTATTAATTGCATCTCTATGTTTAGCAAGAACGTCTTTCATTTTAATCTATCCTAAACTTATTTCACTCACCAAAATAGCAAATTAACAACGGCAGTCAAAGTACATACCGTTTCATTTAGAATGTTTTGTTTTATCAAGGAGTGGTTCTAGACAACCAATAAAGAACAATTTATTATTCCAACAGGTTATTATAAACTCTTCACGTATTAATATTATTTAACCACCATCATCTTCTTTTCTTAGATTTTTTGAAACATCCGGCAAACGATCCAAGATATATTGAGAATAATAGTAAAGAAATTTCCATGCATCTTCAGTTACAAAATTTGAAGTTGTGTTTAATGAATCATTCAGTTCAAAATTTACTGTTTGCTGGAAGGATTTAATTTGGCGTGCACACATTAATGAATCATCATTTGTTAAATATGACAAGAACTTATTTAATATTGAAGTAAGTTCAATCGATAAATTATTGTCAAGCCAATTGTAATTCAATAATTGTTGAATATATGAATTAAGGGTATCTATCATTACTTGTACAGGAACAACTTTTTCTGGTTCTTGCGGTTTGAAGAAAAGTGTTAATTCCAAATCTATAATTGTACTATCGGCTATGTCCGGATGAGTATCCCAATAGGTTTTTACATATTTATAATTAGAAATAGTCAAATATTTTTGCAGCAACTTTGCAGCAATTTCATTTAATATATATTTGTTTGTGTCACTATATAACCTCTCCTTTAAGAATGGTTCTACACTATTTCTTGGATACTCATCTACCAGGTAACTTAAAAATGCAGTTCGCGAACCTACGTCTTCATCCTCCAGAAATACTTTTATTACTAACGGCAAAACCTCGTTTCCATATACATATCTTAAAGATTCCAGACTGAAGTATTTGTCACTATGACTACTATTTTTATCAAATATTATTTTTTCTAATTCCCTTTTACCTCTTTCTTCATACAGTTCAGGAAATTTTTTCATAAGATATTTTAGCGAATAGAATACACTAATATTAACATTTATCGTATCCCGATCCCACAAATCTACTACCTTATCAACCTTTGAGTAGTTATTTAATTTAAATAACACTCTGGCTAAATCAGCTTGTATCTCTTGGTATGAAAAATAAAGAGAACGATTTTCGTAATATGGATCATTCACTGTATCAATTCGTGCAAGTTTATAATCCAGAGTGTCGATATACGCTAAAGCATATTCAAGTGTTTTATTAGAATTAAATTGATATAGGGTTTCAATTATCCATTCCTTGGGATATAATAATGTATCCCACATTCTCTGTTCAAATATTTCTTTGGCTCCATAAACATTATACATTAAAATATCATAAACAGCATTTTCTCTGGATTGCCAGTTTGTGTTATTTAGTGAATCCAATATTCTTTGCTTATAAGTAGTAGATATTCTCTGAGCGTTTAATACATTGATACTATTTATTATAAGGAGCAGTAATATTAATTTAGATGTAATAACGTCTCCAGTTTAATTTACCTCATAAATAATATTTTCTAACTTATTCAAAAGACTTTAAGGAAAATTATTTATCGGAATCAATATTATAAAAACAGTATTCTGGTTATTATTAAATTCATTTTATAGAATTTACACAATGGATAATATTCATATTTTCTTAACTAACTACAATCATTTAATCACTATCATCTTCTTCCTGAAATACTCTTCCTTTCTTTCCGATTTTGCTGACAACTGGTAAATGTAAATACCGCTTGCATAAGTCTGCGCATTCCATTCTACTTTATGAAAACCGGCTTCCTCTGTTTTATTTACAAGTGTCACCATTTCCTTTCCAAGCATATCATATATTTTTAGTTTTATATTACTCTTTACCGGAAGCTGATAACCGATAGTTGTAGCAGGATTGAACGGGTTGGGATAATTCTGGAACATCTCATATTTATCTGGTGGATTAACCTCGACTAGGATTTCTTTATTCCATTGCTCACCATTCTTATTTTTAATTAAGAAGTTTAGTGAAGTTTGTTCGTTTACCGGGGCTTCCTTGTTAATCGAAAAAGCAAAAACCGCAGCAGCTTCTTCTCTAGCTTTTATTGATTGAATAATTTCTTCAGCATTATCCATTATAATCCATTTGGGCAAGTTAACAGCTTTAACTGTTATCTCTTTAGCTTCTTCATTTGATTTGTTCACAACAGTTAATTCAATACTATTATCCTTAGAAGCAAACGGTAAATCATATGTCTGCTGCGCAAACAAAAATCCACAAAATATAAACTGCATTAAAAATATTCTCTTGTACATTTTTAACTCCTTTTTAAAGCCCCTTCCTTTGGGGAAGGGGCTGGGGATGGGCTTTTATGGCAACGTAAACTCAACTAAATTATTTGTACCGATATTTTGCGTTTTATTCTGTTGAACATCCTGCTTCTGAATTCTGAAATTTAGATTTGCAGGCAATAGCTCTTTAGTTATTTCTCCATTAATAGTATTCCCTATTTGCCGCCATGCACCGGAATAGTAGCTTGCCAGCGCATCATCTACAGGCTGATTCTGAGAATCTTTTACTTTTACCGTGCATAAAACCGTTGGGAACACTATCACGCTGTTTGCCGAAATATCCTGAGATTTATCATTGGAGATATATTCATAAGTCATCCTGAATGAATAATTGTTCGGAAGTAACTCTTTAATAACTACTCCATTAGTTGTAGTACCAAATTCTCTCCATGCTCCCGAATAATATTGAACTGTACCCTGGTCTATCAGGTTTCCAACGCTGTTTTGTAATTGTACATTTACCGCAACTGTTTGAAAAACAACAATTGGATTTGTATTAAGATCCTGCTGCTTATCCTTACTTGCATAAGCATACGTCATTCTAAAGGAGTAATTGTTCGGTAATAATTCTTTTGTTGCAATTCCATTGGTCGTCGCTCCAAAATCTCTCCATGCGCCGGAATAATACTGAACCGTACCAGGATCGATTGGATTGCCAGCACTATTCTGAAGAACGACATTTGCAGAAACTGTCTGGAAGACAACGGTTCTGTTTGAACCAATATCCTGTTGTTTATCTTTGCTTGCAAAGGCATAGTTCATCCTGAAAGTGTAATTGTTGGGAAGTAATTCTTTTACAGCAATACCGTTTGAAGTTGGTCCAAAGGCTCTCCATGCACCTGAATAGTATTGAACAATTCCCTCATCAATAAAATTGCCAGAACTATTTTGCAGTTGTACATTTGCTGCTACAGTTTGAAAAATAACTATTGGATTAGCATTTAAATCCTGCTGCTTATCCTTGCTTGCAAAAGCGTAATTCATTCTAAAAGAATAGCTGTTTGGTAAAAGCTCTCTCACTGCTACTCCATTATTAGTGGTTGCGAATTCCCTCCACGCACCTGAGTAGTATTGCACTGCTGCAGTTTCTGTTATAAGAATGCCCGCGCTGTTTCTTAGTTCTACATTTGCGGCTACAGTTTGAAAGATAACAGTTGGATTTGAATTCAAGTCCTGTTGCTTATCTTTACTTGCAAACGCATAGGTCATTCTAAAAGAATAGTTATTCGGCAGAAGTTCTTTGACTGCTATGCCGTTCGAGGTGTTTCCAAACGTTCGCCATGCTCCGGAATAATATTGTACAGTTCCTAAATCAATTAAATCCCCAGAGCTATTTTGAAGTTTAACATTTGCTGCAACTGTTTGAAATACTACGATCGGATTTGTACTCAAGTCCTGCTGCTTATCCTTACTTGCATAAGCATAGTTCATACGAAAACTATAATTAATCGGTAGCAATTCTTTGGATGCAACACCGTTAACAGTTGATCCAAAACTTCTCCATGCACCTGCATAGTATTGAACTGAACCGGAATCTATTAAGACTCCCAAGCTGTTTTGCAATTGCACTTGTGCATTAACTGTTTGAAAAGTATAATTATTGTTATGTGCACTTATATTTGAAACTGTCTGTGAGCTATACTCATACGTCATTCTTAAACTAACTGAGTTAAGTTCTGTTATGACAGTAAATGTTCCATCTCCGTTGTTAATTGCATCCTTCCAACTACCTTCATAGTATTGTAGTGCACCGGTATTGAGCAAAGTGCCGGTGCTGGATTTGAGGTTGACGAGTAGGTTTGGAGAAGATGGTTGTACGATGAAATGCAATGTATCTGAGATTGACCACTCATCTTTTACCCAAACCGGGAATGTCCCTGCTACAGAAACATCTGATGAAAGAATTTGTGCTGTAATTACACTATCTGAAATAAATGTAGTTGTTCTCTTTTGCCCATTAAAGAAAACAGCTGATAAAGTATCGAATCCTTTCCCTTTAACCGTTAATGTTGAGGTAGGAGAATTTAAATTTACTGTTGATGGTATTATACTGCTTAAATCCAGCTCATTAAAAATTGAGTCTGTCTTTAAAATATAAATTTGTCTTGTTGGCAACTCAATATCTTTTACATAATACAAGTTATTCGGATAGTTATCAAAAATGTGCAGCTCACCTTTGTGTGGAAGATTAAATGTCTTTAATAAATTTGTTGAAACAACATCATATATAAAGATTTTACCAGTATAAAGTTTTTCATGGTTAATTATTGCATATTCGGCTGCTAATATCCTTTCACCGTTATTAATTAAAAAAGTATTAGCATCTCCATTATGAATAATAAAATTAGAGATGGAGTTATTTACAAAATCATAAACCCGATAATAACTTTTTATACTGCTACGAAAGTAAGATTCAATTATACCTTTACCATTTTTCCCATCATTCACTAGATATACATCAGCATTTGGAAAACCAATTAGTGATATGTCTATTGTTGAAATTATCTGATCGGTTAATGTGGAATAAATTATTATTTTATGTTTTCGAGTAGTACTATCAGTACAAGGAATAAAAATATTCGAACCATCTGATGAAAAGAACATTTTTTCATATTCTACATTATGTTCACCCACATATATAGGAGTTCTGTTAACAATTTGATGATTTAGCATATCAATAGCAATTAATAATGTAGAAGAAGGTTCGATATTTACTTCATTATAATAGTATGCTATAATATAAATTCGGTTTTTTTCTTTTGAATAAAGAAATGTTTCTCCATTTCCAGCAATATTTTCTGCTAACTCAAAATTATTTAGAGTATCCAAGCAATTATATATTAAACTTGGTCCATCTGAATAATAATCAGCAATTAACCAGTTTTGATTTGGATCCCAAGTAAGTAAAGAAAAATTTGAACCATAATATTTGAAAATCTCATCAGTCCCTTTTTTTAAATTATATCTGTTAATTGAATATTCCCAATTTTGTTTTTTTAAGGATATACTATCAGTTAATTTCCCCTGATGATAAATATACGGTTGAGCTAGTAAATTGTCTTTGTAAAATGACAATATCATTATTAATGCAATTAAATATTTAATAGTTTTCATAATTTCTCTCCACCATTATTTAAGAGTTTCATAAATTACCCAAACAGCATCACCATATCCATTTGTAATACGATCATCCTTAATCCAACCATTTTTTTCATCCCATTTCCAATAAAAAATCGCAGAACCTGTTTCGGGATCAACACCACCATTATATTTTTGAAATGCACATTTTAATTCCATTTCAGTTGTTACTGAATCAGGATGTGTATCTAAAAAATTAACTGCAAGATTCTTCTTTTTGGCATATAGTTGTTTACCTGCATCCAGATTAGATTTCCAATCCCATAGTTGCTTTTCAGTTGCAGCAGGATTATCTAGCTGCATTAAACCATATCCATTCGGTGGTCCATATATTGGCCAATGATTGCCATTAAATTGTCTTGTCCTTGATTCTTGTCTGAGTATCGCCTCAATTTCTTTTGAAGCCGCATAATTATAAATAGTATTTAAATCAGTTTGATTTTCTCCAAGAAGATTATTTGCATTAACCTGTTTGAACCCAAGCTGTTTTCCATTTTTATCTTTAGCGGTTACCTGTACAAAAACATTCCCGCCGGTAAATACATCATTCCCTTCAATCCATTCATTTATTTCCTTGTCACAGCCATATCCCGGTAAATTTCTATAGCTATGTCTGATAGCTTTATAATTAAAATCAGCGCTATCTTTAAAAAATGGGACGGACCAGTTTGTAGTTTGTTCATTATAAGAATATGATTTTCCTTTAAATTTTGTTCTTCCAAAACGAGAACATAGAGTATCTTTTTTAATTGTCCACCTTTTCATTTCATAGCTCACCCAGTATTCCCACTCAAAAGTAACAATGCCTTTTTTATAATTCTTCAACCTTGCTTTGCATTTCACTTCTGGCATTCTTGGTTCTATTGTTATCATTTCTTCCGGGCTATCCTTTGTTGGATATATTATTACCAGTTCAGGTAATTTTATATTTCCTTTACCTGTTCCGTAAAACTCATAATTATAATTAACAGCTAAACAGTAATTATTAGAACCTACTTTAGCACTTTTCTTTTTCGCTAAACTGTTCTCTTCTTCAGGAATTCCAACTCGTAATTGTACTATTGCAGAATCTGCATCTATGCTATCTGCTGCAATAAATCTTACTGGTTGTTGTATATCCTTAAAATAAAGATCAGTTCTATTATCTGAAGTTAGTATCTTTCCATATTCACAACCTCCAATTACTCCTACTTCAAATAATTGCTCAGGTGGAAAATCTAATAATGTTCCATCTGCTTCCTTTAACTTTATAATTACATCCGCTGTGTCACCTGGATTTAAAGTGTCAGGATTAAATGCAACATAAATTGTAGGTTTCTTAATAATTACTTTCGCAAAGCCTTCAACATATTCGCCCCAGCTGCCTCCACCAATTAATTTCGGTTTAATTCCGTCTTTTTTCTTTTTCACTTTATTATTAATTGGAATTGCTTCATCATTAGCTAAAGGAATTTTTAATACTCTTTCCGTTTTCTCTCTATCAATTTGTAGAACAGATACTGGGATTTCTGTGTTTATATATGTACCAACTCTAAGCATCACTTCCACCGAATCTAATTCACCAAGATTATCTGCAAACAATTTTAGACTATCAGGCACATCATAAAAATAATCCTCCATTTCACCGTTATACAGAATTGATGCATAATCATATCCGGCAGTTAAATCAGGATAGAATAATTGTCCTTCAGGAAATGAAGCATAGGTACCATCATCATATCTCTTTAGCAAAATAATTCTTGTCGTGTCTCCTGGTGAAAGTTCAGCAGGTTCAACAATAACTTTTATTTTAGGGGGTGTTACAATGACAGTATCTGTCTGAACCAATCCATTTATTTCTGATCTGATTATGGCAACTATGTTATTGTCACTTACAACATCGTTAATCAGGCTGAAATAATAAAGACTGTCAAATGCAATTGTAATATTATCCCCTGTTACCTGCTGTGTGTAATCATTTATTACTGAAACATATTCTGAACCCTGGATTATGGAAATGTTCAGCCTGTCATTCTCTAAATCAGAAAGGTCTAAAGGATAACAATCATTATCAAAATACATTGAACAAGTTTTAAGATATTCGATTTGATCTTCATCCAGATAAAACAAACCTGGAGGATAAAAAAAGTATGTTTCCCTTGTTTCAGTTGAATCGTACCATTCAAATGTAACTTCTGCTCTTTGCCTGTCTGCACCTAAAGGAAGATCTGAATAAATGATATAGTCTGAGTTCAGGGATAAATAATCAGCAGAAATGGATGTACCATGAATGGTGTTCGTTTTCTTATTAAAGAATTTAATATGACCGGATTCATCATTAATGGAAACATTTACAGGCATAGATGCATTCCACAAATATGATCCTTTATAACAAAGATTGTTATCATAATCCGGTTCAATTTCAATCCCCAAAGGATTGTTGCAATTACCGGTTGAATGAAAATCCTGTAAAGTAAAGTATCTGAAAAATTGAGTTGATAACAAACAGCAATTAATATAAAAAGATCCGAATGCATCAATGCCTGTTGTTTCACCTTCAGCATATAAACTATCATCTATGTAATATTTATGATGAATTGTAACCGCGACATTAGTATCTACTCCATAATGAAATTCATAATAACCGTCAGGAGCATTAGTGATTTCAACAGTCGCTGTAATATTTCCGGTAACTGAGTAGGAAGTCCAGGAAGGATTCCAGCATCCAATTGTTGCATAAATGGAAACATCAGGTTCGCCGGAAACTAATTCATATGTGAATTTCAAATTATGCGATTGATTGTCCCAGCCCAGGTCGCAATTATACTTTCCAAGCTGGTTCACCGTTTTGTTCTGTAATTTTTTACCCGGACTTATCTCTACTTTCTCTTTTATTTTTACCTGGGGATATAATGATATTGTATGTATTGAAATCCCAAGAAACAGAACAATAAAAAATAAAAAAACTTTTCTTTCCATAAACACCCCTCCGCTTAATGAAAGAATAAACCAAAAGTCTTTCTTAATTCACATCAATTAGTAAACATCTATCTTTGATTTCACATTGGACCAAATAAAATGATTTTTTTTCTATTTCCGATTTTACGGGTTAAAATGTGATTAAGGCTTTGAACAGCGAATGGTAAGTTTCTTGAAATATCTTTATAATTTTTTTTAGAGCAACTGCCGATAACCGGAAATTTGTAGCATCGGCAGTTAAACCTTTTTAAAAATCCCTCTGCCATTTGTATTACCTTAAACCTTTAGTGGATTAAACTCTTGCAGGAATTTAATGTTTTAATAAATCATAAGCAATCAGAATTTTGAAATAGTAGATATCCGATATGCTCTTTCATACTTTTTAGTGCAGACATATTTTAATACCATATCGCAGTTAAGTTTAGCCGGATTTAATATTGAAATTTATCTTTATACAGATCTATTTTTTCTTAATAACTGTCGGCTGAGGTTTTGCTTCCTGCAATTGAATATTCAATGC
>QZKB01000047.1 GCA_003599415.1 Ignavibacteriales bacterium
AATGAATATCGCCGCCTGTGGTTGAGCAATCCAGTATTTTACCACCACCATTTATCTCGCCGCGGATTCTTGAAGCAGAGATTTTACCTTTGCTTGTTAATGGAATATCGCATTCTACATCTCCACCGGTAGTTGAAAGATCAACATTCGCTGCAAAATTGGCCGGTACTCTAACCTGAATATCCCCGCCGGTAGTGCTTAATTCAATACCTTCATTCATTGTATCATTCAAATCAAGAGAAACATCTCCGCCGGAAGTTGAAGCGCTAATTTTGCCATTTTTGCCCATCAATACAATATCACCACCTGATGTTGAAGCAGAAACATCTCCGTTGAAAGATTTAACCCTGATATCTCCACCGGATGTTGATACATCTAAAGTGCCCTCGTTATTTTCGGCAACAATATCACCACCGGAGGTTGAAATGTGATTTTTTCCGTCTGTTCCTTTAATAAAAACGTCGCCGCCTGATGTTTCTAATTTTAATTCCCCTTTAAGATCATAAAGTTTAATGTCACCACCTGCCGTTGAAATATATGCATTATAATTTTTCGGTACTTTAATTTCGTATTTAAGGTAGATGCCTGACCAGGAGAAAAAATTCATCCATGAATCACGTTTGGCTGTTATTTCAACACCATTATCATTATTCTGAAATTTAAAGTTAACTTTATCTTTGGCCTTTCGGTTACCGCTTATCTTAACATAAACTTCCGGTTTATCCCATGTAGAGACATAAACATCTCCTGAACTGGTATTTAACTTCAGATCTTTGCCAAATTCAGTATTAAAAGTTTTCTGGTGGATAATTTTTTCTTCCGCAACAATAACGTTTACTAAAACAGCTAAGGTAAACAATGTAGCCAGTCGCCATATTTGAGCATTTTTCATTTAATTTTCTCCGACTTTTAATTTTAGACGAACAAATTCCAAAGTGGTTACGAATTTTATAAAAAAATCCTGAAAGATTTTGTGCGAAATATTTTTTGCCTGCGAAAATTTTTCAGGGCGGGATAAAGTTAAATCTGCCATTTGTTTTTACCACCAGGTTATTCAAAGTGGAAACCGGGGTAATTTCTGCGAATTATAGTACGGAAAAATATATCGGCCAAATTAAAAACCGGCACAGGATATGATGATTTAACTTGCTGGATTTGCCCTTGTTTTAACCAGGCAAAATTTTTAGTTTACATCACGAATAAAGGGAGTGAAATATGAAATTTGAAAAGTTACGTTTTTTTATTCTCCTGGCAATTCTTTATTACTCTCAAATGTCCTTAGCTCAGAGCAACCAGGAAGTTATCAACTCTTACAAACAGTACATTCAGAGCGCACAAAACCTGACAGGTAAACAATTACTTGAAAACCATCCTGCCGGTTTATTTACGGAAAATCTTAATCTAAATACTAACCAGGCTTTATTTTTCGATTCGATTGAATTTAAATATTCGTTAACAGATTACGAAAAGGGATTAATAATTAAAAACGGATTTATGGTTACGGAAAGATTATCGTATCCGGATTTTGGTCATGCGTTTGGAGATATCTGGAAGAAGGATCTGCCAGTTTTTGTTTCAACTGATGCCATACTCCATGCAATCCACATGTCGTATGATAATATTTTAAAAAGCACAGAAATTTCGTACCTGATTCCAAAGCTGGAAGAATTGCTGACCAACCTTAAGAATCAGCAGGCTACGCTCGACAGCAAATATTCATCGGATCCGGTAATGTTAAAATGCTTGTATGATCTTGATGTATATCTTACTGTTGCTACCAGGCTAATGGGATTAACTTCCTATGTTTATTACACCGGCAAAACTTCAATTGATGTAAGCAAGATTTTAAAATATATTGAAGCTGAACAACCTGTAGAAGATTCATTATTTTCCTCCACCACCAGGATGATGGATTACAGCCAGTTTACTTTACGCGGTCATTATACTGATCCGTATTCGCCAAAGCTTGGCAAATATTTTAAAACAATGATGTGGCTTGGCAGAACCGAAATCTACCTGCTTGCGCCCAGAGCGTTAGAACCCGCACCTACTAAGGAAGATATTCAACGTCAGACTATTTTGGCATTGTTGGTGCGCGAAGCGTTGCATGCGTCAAATTCTGTTCAGTTGTGGAAAGAAATAGATGATATAACAAAGTTCTTTGTGGGTGAATCCGATAACGTTACACCGGAAAATCTTGATGATCTTGTTGATGCTATCGGAATAACAAATTCATCAGATTTGCTTGATACTAACATAGTTAAAACATTCCAGGATACACTGAAAACAAAATCCTATGCTTTCCAGAGAATCTTATCCCAGATAATTATGACCGGATTTAACGATCCGGATAGTATAATTCCGGCTTCGTCGTTCTTATTGCTTGGGCAGAGATTTATTGTTGATTCTTATGTTATAGGTAATGTGGTATTTGATAAAATTGTTTACCAGAATCAAAGAGTAATGCGTATGCTTCCTTCAACGCTTGATATTTTATTTGCGTTAGGAAATGATGCCTCGGCCCAGCTTCTTACTTCTGAACTTGAGCAATATCATTATGCGCCCAATTTATCTGCTATGAGGTATTTAATTGATAATTACGGAGATGATTTCTGGAATGCAAGCTTATATAATCTCTGGTTGAATTCAATAAGAAAACTGAACCCACCCGAACAAAGGCAAGACTTACCTATGTTTATGCAAACTGGTGGATGGTGGCAGGAAAAGATGAATACACAGCTTGCTTCCTGGGCACAGTTAAGACATGATAATCTGCTCTATGCAAAACAATCTTACAGCGGCGGCGCTACATGTTCCTATCCATATAGCTACGTTGAACCGATACCACAGTTTTACAATGCAGTAAAACTATTCGCATCAACAGCTAAAAACTTCTTTGAAACTAAATTGAGTCTGGAAGGCACAGTATATTATTTTGATGACGTTATGAAAATTTGTGATACACTTGCAACCATAGCAGATAAAGAATTGAACAAACAGCAGCTTAGCGATGTGGAAACTTCATTTTTAAAAAGAATGCTTTATGAAGGAAATATGTGCGGTATACATTATAACGGATGGTACTCTGAATTGTTTTATACTCCGGAAGAAACAGGACTTCTGAAAGAAGATAAGGTAGTTGCAGATGTTCACACAGCGCCGACTGATGAATTTGGTGGTTTAGTGGGCTGGGTAATTCACGCCGGTACTGGTCCTATTAATCTTGGCGTATTTATAGCAGAAGCAGCTAACAATTCTCCAATTGCATATGTTGGTCCGGTATTAAGTTATTACGAACACACTACAACGAATTTTAAGAGACTGACAGATGAAGAATGGAAAGACATTTATAATGTTGCCCCTTCATTAAGACCATCATTTGTAAATTTATATCTGGCAGATAACACCGGTATTTCTAAAGGTGAAGGATTGAATTTAATGACTAATGTTGAGAAAGATGAAAGTAATAAACAGATTCCGCAGACGATGCTGCTGGTACAGAATTATCCGAATCCGTTCAACTCATCAACAATAATTAGATTTAGTGTTCCGGCAAGTTTAACAAACCAGAATGTTACGCTGAACATTTACGATGTTAACGGACAATTGGTTAACCGGTTATTGAATGAAAACTTACCTGCAGGTAATTATCTCACTCGTTGGGAAGGTACAGACAACAAGGGAATGACAGTTACAAGCGGAATATATTTTTATAACTTAAACATAGAAGGAAATCAGATTTCCGGAAAGATGAGTTTAATAAAATAATAATTTAAGGTTGAGGGGATTTTGAGATGAAGTATAAAATTTTTCTGCTATTCTTGCTTACTGGTGGATTAGGAATTTGTCAATGGATCGAGCAGAACAGCGGCACCACGACTGATTTGTATGAAGTTTGTTTTACAGATTCTCTAAATGGTTTTGCATTGGGAAAATCAATTTTACTTCATACTACAGATGGTGGAAATAATTGGAGTTTTCAAAATTATTCATTTCAAAGCATAACTAAAATAAATGCTTATGATAAAAATATCGCAATCATAACTGGTGATTCTGAAGTTGTTTACATTACAAGAAATGGTGGTAAAAACTGGATAACATCCCGCACCGGATATCCTTATCACTATCACCATTCTTCCTTTCTTAATGATAGTACCATTTATATTACAGGAACAATTCAAAAAGAATTTTATGGAGGGGGACTTATTTTAAGATCAACTGATTATGGCATTAGTTGGGATAAATTGTATCAGACTAAATATGGAGTTGATCCAATTCCCTACTGGATTGATGATTTGTTTTTTACAAGTATCGATACAGGATACGCAATATTCCACATTTCATTTGATAACTTTGGTCCAAACTATTTTATGAAAACTACAAATGGAGGTTATAGTTGGCTTCAAATAAGTGAAACACCCGGAATGGTTCTTGATCTTGAAAATAAAGATAATATCATATGGGCTAAAGCTGCTGGATTCAATTTTTCTACGGATTTTGGATTAACCTGGCAAATTGCTAATATCGCTTACTGGGCAATATTGGATATGCATATTATAAAAGATAACTATGGTCTTTTTCTTATTTATGAATATTATGAAGATGCAATGAATAATAGATCAAAGTTAAGGTTTGCAGACATAACAGATAGTCTTTTTTACACCGTTTCCCTTCCTGATAGTTTTGTCGCCTATTCTTTTTCTTATGTAAATGAAAGGAATATTTGGTTATGTGGTAAAGATGGAAAGATATTTAAATACAATACAACACCAGTTAATGTTATAGAAATTAATTCGGTTGAGACTATCTCTCTTTCCCAAAACTTCCCTAATCCGTTTAACCCTGTTACAAAAATAAAATATACCATCCCTACCTCACCCCAGCCCTCTCCTTACCAAGGAGAGGGAGTAAGGGTGAGGTTGAAGGTTTATGATATCCTCGGTAACGAGGTTGCTACTCTTGTAAATAAGGAGCAACCTACCGGAGAACATGAAGTTGAGTTCAATGCGAATAATCTTTCAAGCGGAATTTATTTTTACGTACTTAATTTTGGCAATCAAAGGTTAAGTAAAAAGATGTGTTTGATAAAATAAAGGGGAAAAATGCTAAGATTTATTTGGATCTGTTTAATCGTTTTTACAAGTGTTCTTTTTGCACAGGATGAAAAGGAGCTACAGGATTTACGAGGACTTGAAGATAGCTTAAACAATACTCATCTGTTTTACAGGATATATGAGTTAGATAGAAACAGTATGGGTTCAATTAACTATGGATTAAATCCAGTATATCATCTTGACTTAAACAGCAAAACAGATACTTTATTTTTTATAGGTGTTGACAATGAACCTGTCGGATACTTTGAATCTATTTATGATTATGACTTCTGGAATAATGATCCTTCCAAATATATTTGCTGCGGTACTTACGGTGGATTTGACGCAAGTGCATTCATTAAAAGATTTGACGGAGAGAAGATTTCAAATTGGAATGGACACTCACCCAAGATAAACATATCAAGACAAAATGATAGTTTAGTTTATGCCAACATTTGGAATCTCGTAACAATAAAAAGTTTTGATGGCGGAAGAAACTGGATAACATTACAAAAACAATTAGATTCTTCAGCTGGTATAATTGCACTATCTCCTTTTAATGATAACTATTTATTTGCAATCAAAAACTCTTTTAATATTTATGCTTCTTCAGACGGAGGAGCAACTTATATTGATGCCGGCATTAAGACTAATGATAAAAGTAAATTTTATTTTGATTCTGATTCCAATCATGTTTACGCGCTTATTTGTCAAAGTGATTATGGCGATTCACCTGATATATGGTACCTGTTGGTTTCTGATGGACAGCCTGAGTTTTATTCATTTAAGAATAAATACTTTTTCGGACCAACTTATGATAAAATCCTTTTAGCGATTGATGATTCCAGGTCAGGCAACCTATACGCCGCCATCAGAAACAGGATTTATAAATCAGAGGACTACGGAAATACCTTTTCTTTATATAAAACAATGCAAAGAAAGGTTACCGGCATTTATAAGAAACCCAATTCCGGTTTACTATACGTAATGACGAAATATAACATCCAGGAAATTTCTGATGATACTGTTAAAGTAATAAAGCAACTACAACCTTCTTTAGAATTTTTTAAATACTATCCATTGGCTGTTGGAAATAAATGGCTTTATTATGGTGAGTACAATAATTGGATTCATCCTCGCCAGTTTAGAGTACAACGTGAAATAACAGATTTTGTAAAGAAAAATAATGGTAATACCTATTTTGAAATAACTGAAAGCAGCGATATAGAAGAATTTCAAAATATCTATTATGAAAGAGTTGACTCAGCAACCTGCAATATATTTAGATACAATGCAGATTCAGTTAACTCCAATTCTGAATATATAATTGATGATCCTACAATTGATTTAGGTGATACAGTAAAAAGTTTTAGGTTTCCTGATAGAGACAATTATACACTTCCGGTTTTTATATCTGATAGTGATACGAATTTGTTTAATCAGTCCAGTCATTTAATCAATTTCATATACGGTAAGATAACAACCTGGTCATACTCACTTGCTAAGAATTTCGGAATTAAGTATGTAGCAAGTGGAAACGACACCAGGTTTTATAATTGTAGTCTGATTGGAGCTTTAATAAATGGCGTTATATACGGCGATTCATCCGTAGTTAGCGTAAATGAAGATAAAAATTCTGCTATTACTTTTTCTCTTGCCCAAAACTTCCCTAACCCGTTTAACCCAACTACAAAAATAAAATATACAATCCCCATAGGGACGAGGCATTCCGCCGCAGGCGGATCGTCTCTACAAAATGTACAATTGAAAGTTTATGATATCCTTGGTAATGAGGTAGCAACTCTTGTAAACGAAGAAAAACCTGCCGGCGAATATGAAGTTGAATTAGATGGAAGCAAACTATCAAGTGGAATTTATTTTTATGTACTTAATTTCGGCAACCAAAGGTTAAGTAAAAAGATGTGTCTGATAAAGTGAGAGGTGGGTATGAAAAAGATTTTAATATTTTTATGGCTGCCATTTATATTGAACGCTCAATGGATAAAACAGGAAAGCTACACTACAGAAAATCTGACAGATGTTGTAATGCTTGATTCTGTTACAGCAGTTGCTGTTGGCCAGGGGCGCTCAATTTTAAGAACCAGTGACGCAGGTAAGACATGGAAGAACCTTACAATTATGCTGTCGTCAGTGGTTCCATGGAATGGAGTTGCATTTGCAGATTCTTTAAACGGTGTAGTTGTTGGTGAAAATCAAATAAGGTTTTCATCTGATGGTGGTAGATTATGGAAGGTAAATACCCCACCCTACCGCAGAAAATTTCTGTCTGCTTTATATCCATTTCCGGGATTTATTTATGTCGGTGCTGATTCAGGTTGGATTTTTCATTCAACTGATACAGGAAAAACATGGTCCGCACAACAGATTGACAGCACTTCAATACGTGCTATATTTGCCTGGTTTAATGGTCCAACTGAATGGATTCAAATTTTTGCTTTAACTCCAATCACTTTATATACAAGCTGGATGGTTACATCTTATCCATGGGAAAAAACTAATCTTCAGGTACAAGGACTTGGCTCAGAAATTTTTGATGGAGAATTCAGCCGCGATGGTAAGATAGGATATGTGGTTGGTGTTCAGGGAGATAAATGGCTGCAACCAAGAATATCCCGGCTAAAATTATTTGATACATCATGGACATCAATTGCGAACGGAATTACAGTTTCAGGAATTTTGCATGGTGTATCTGCACCATCTGAAAAGACTGTTTACACCTGCGGAACAAACGGATTAATATTTAATTCAACTGATGGCGGAGAGAACTGGCAGAAGTACGATACACCTACCAGCCAAAAGCTTAATTCAATATCATTCTGTAATAACTCTGTTGGAATGGCAGTTGGAGATTCAGGAGTAATATTTTATACTTCCAACGGCGGAGTAATTCCGGAAATAACTGGTACGCTGATTCCATACGGCTTACAGGATAAAGTAATTACTTCACTGGCAGCAGAAGAATTAGATTACGGAGACAATTTATACATTGGCACAAATTGTCTTTTTGCAGGAACGGATAAAGACGGTATTTTCAAAACAGATCCGTTAAGTAAACTGACAGAATGGACGCCGCTTGGACTAACAGGTAAATATATTAATGCTTTAAGTGTACAGTGCTGGGGCAGAGGTCCGGCAGAAGGATTGAAATTATTTGCGGCTGTTACTCCAAAATTTGAAGATAGTGATTCAACGCTGATCTATCAGAGAGAAGGATTTTTTACATCTGATACAATTTGGGCAGCTCTTGATAGTGGAATTGTTAAAACGAATACTTTAGTTAATGCAATCAACGCTTTTTATTATTCTGGTCATACTCCACCGGGAAATATTTTAGCTGGTGCAAATTCAGGAATCTATAATTACAAAGTTGATTTCTGGGAGCAGGTAAATAACGATGCAAGTATATCTGATATTGATGTATATCCGCATTGGTTTGGAAATTTAGTTTGGGCAACAGGAAATTACGGACGCGGTCCGTCAGCATTTAAATCTACTAACCGGGGAGAAACATGGAACCAGATATTTATACCTCATCCTCTTGATGGAAGTTCGTCTTCCGTTTGCATTAATACGCGCTACCCTGATTCAGTTTATTTTGCTGTTAATGGTTCAATCTATCTTTCTCCTGATAGTGGAGCTACAATTAATGAAATATTTGCAAGCGCTCAGGGAAGTATCAAAGTAGTAGGGCTTGATCCATTAAAACCTGAAAATATTTATGCAGGCGGTTCAGCAGCACAAGGCGATTATTATTTTTGCAACAGTACAGATGGCGGAAAAACCTGGACTAGAGTTGAATCCTTTTTTAGCAGACCAATTAAAAATATTACCTCAATTTCTGTTGTCAATAATCCATCCGGCAATGCTTTAGTTTTCCTCGGTACTGAAGGGACAGGTGTATGGTGTTACACATCTCCAGTGACAACTAATATCAAACCAGTTAAAATTATTCCGGAAGAATTTCGGCTGTACCAGAATTATCCTAACCCGCTTAACCCAACCACAAAAATAAAATATTCCATCCCCGTAGAGACGTTGCGCGCATCGTCTCTACAAAATGTTACTTTGAAAATTTATGATATTCTTGGTAATGAAGTAGCTACTCTTGTAAACGAAGAACAACCTGCCGGAGAATATGAAGTTGAGTTAGATGGAAATAAACTAACGAGCGGAATATATTTCTATCAACTGAAAGTTGGAAGTTATATTTTAACAAAAAAAATGTGCTTAATAAAGTGATTGCATAATAGGAAGTTTTTGGAGAGAAATATTTATAAAAATAAAAACAGATTTTAAGGATAGGGGTATTAATGAAACAGTTAATGTTGCTTTGGATGTTGATAATTTTAATAGCATTTAGTGCTATTTCTTATTCTCAATCCAATATTAGAACATGGACAGAAACCACAGTCCAGGATTTTTCCGATGATCAACTTTTGAATTTAGTGATCACTAATAATTCGGGTGGTGAAGTACAATTTGCACATCCATTAATAAAAATTACCGAAGATAATATTGATAATTCAGTTCACCGTTTTATTGAAAGAGATAGTTCTGGAAGTTTTGTAAGAGCCCGGTTTCAAAGTGGAAATGTATATTTAGATAAATATTCTGAAGATGGAAGATCACTTCTTAATTCAGTTCAGGTAAATGAACAAGGTGAAAACCCACATAATGACTACGATATCAAGGTTGCAATACTTAAGGATGGAATTTCGATTGTAATTTGGAGATGCACTAATTTTTATTGGTATGGTCAGATTTTTTCAAAACTGCTTACTAAAGTCGGTTCAAGTTTTAGGCTAAACGAGAGTGTCTCAGAATATCAGGCTTGTGTTTTCGCAGATAATGCCAACCACTCCTTTGGAATAATATACAGCCTAAATCTTACGACTAATTATAAACTTTTCTTTCAGAAAAGAGATTCTTCGGGAAATAAAACAACTGAAAGTGTTTATCTGAATCCTGATTATATAACAAAATATGAATTCGGTCCAACAGCTGTTAGTGATGATAAAGGCTTCTGGGTTGCCTGGGATGGTGCTGATGGAAATAGTACTTATGATTCAGATTTGTACATGCGTCGGTATACTTTTAATGGTGAACCTATTGGCAACGCTTTTATCGTCAATGATAATTTACTAATGTTGCAAGGTGGAGCAGATTTAGCAATTGATAGTAATTCAAATCTTTTTGTTGTATGGATAGACGAAAGAGATGGTATAGAACCAATAACTTCTGGACAATTAAATATCTATGGTCAAATTTTTAATTCTGACGGAATTAAAATTGGAAGTAATTTGAAACTCAATTCATTTGGAAACAGAAAAGAAAATACTTTACCAGATGTTGATTATAATAATGGAGAATATAAAGTTTCATGGCGCTACTGGGATGAAACCTACAGACGTTATTTAATTCTAAAAAATTCTTGGAGGTTAGAGCCGAAAGATTATGGTGAGATAAAATCATCCATTTTTATGACGGATCCCAATGGTTCAAAATTCAATAAAATTTTTTGGAAACATAATAATTCTAATCAAGCACAAATAAAATTTAAATTAAGAACAGGAAAGACTCTTGATGATTTAGAAGAATCTCCTTGGTACGGCCCAACAGATACACTAGGATTTTATACTAATTCAGTAGGAGAAAATATTTATGATAAACATTATGGTGATAATTATATTCAGTATAAAGCGTATCTGTATAGAGACTCTAATTCTTCTCCCCAATTAAATGAGGTCTCAATAACCTACTCAGTTACTGATACGATCAGCCCCTCAGAGCCAACAAATTTACTTGCCACATCTAATCATTCAGCTATTAAATTAAGCTGGGATAAAAATAAAGAAAATGATCTGATGGCATATAACATTTATAGAAGAACTGAAGGTGAAAATTATAATGAAGATAACAAATTTATAGTTCAAAGACATGAATTGAGTTTTATTGATGTAAGTGCTACAACAGGTATAGTGTACTTTTATGTCATAGTTGCAATTGATTCAGCGGGCAATAAAAGCGACTATTCTAATGAAGTTTATGCTGAATCCTTTGGTTTATGTATTTATGTTAGTGAAAATGGGCAATCAATTGGAGAAGGGACAATAGATAAACCTTTTAGAACAATAGAAGAAGGCATGAAAAATGCCTTTTATGGAGATACAATTAAAATTTTACCGGGTAGTTATAAAGATCCCTTTACAATGAAAGAAGGAATTTCTCTGATAGGCTCAAATGCAGAAGAATGTAAGATCAACGTTTTAGTTGAAGCTTCCAATGAATCTCTGATTCAAGGATTGACTTTTACAAAATCCATAAGATGTAGTTCAGCTTCTCCAATAATAACGGAAAATATTTTTAAAGGTGCATTTGATTCATATTCCCCAGCTATTTATTTGGAATTTTCATCAAACCCGGTAATTAGTAAGAATTTTATAACTGATTGTGATAATGGCATTATTATTTATAATAGTAAACCTGCCATTCAAAATAATATTATACTTGTAAATTCTGTTGGAATAAATTTAGAGTCATCAGCAACAATTATTAATAATACAATAATTGCAAATAGATTTGCTGCACTGAATTTAAATTCACCCGAAAAATCAGTTATTGAGAATAATATTCTTGTTACACTTGATGAAAATGCTATTGCATATCCGCGGTCAAATCCCGATAACAATTTAACAGTCTTCAATAACTTTTGGAATAAATACAAAACAAATACTATTGTTTCTTCGTTGAATACATTTCTGGATCCACAATTTGTAAATATAGATTTACAAGATTATCATCTTTCAGAAACTTCACCTTGTAAAAATGCTGGTCACCCAAATGTAACTTATAATGATGCAGACGGCTCCAGAAACGATCTGGGAGCTTATGGAGGTCCTGATCCAATAAATGGATCATTATCTTCATCGTTAATAAGATCAATTTATGTTTCCTCACAATCTGGTTATCCGGGAGATACCGTATCAGTTTATATTAGCTTAGATAAAATTGTTGGTTTGGCAAAGGCAGAATTTGTACTTGAATATGATAATTCAATTTTAGAATTTCAAAGAGCAGAGTTGACGCAGGCTACAAAAGACTTTGTTCTTTCATATAGCTTAAGATCTCAAAAAGAAATTTGGTTTTCTTTATCTAATTCTACCCCACTAAATGAATTAAATAAAAACGTATTACTGTTAAAATTTGTTGTTAATCCGAATTCAAAACCAAATGATGCCAGCTCGTTGTCACTTAAAGAAGTTTTTCTAATGGCCACTAACTTAAAGAAGATAGACTTACGTAGTATTACTGATGGAGCATTTTTAGTTAATACAATTTCCGAAAGTGAAAATATGATTTTCGTAGATTCAAAATTTACTGGTAAAGAAGATGGTCGGCGTAACACACCATTTAATACAGTAACAGAAGGAATTAATAAAGCAAAAGAAGGTGATACAGTTTTTGTTTATGGTGGCGACTATAACGAACCAATTATAATGAAAGAAGGCATTCATCTTATCGGAAGTGGGGCTTCAGTTACAAAACTAATTTTTTCATTTGATAATATGGCTTTGGGTTTTTATAATATCAAAAATGCTGAAGTAAGTGGATTCACAATAAAAACTGACAATACACACTTTTTCACTCCAATGATTGAATGCATTTCTTCTTCTCCTTTAATTAAAAATAACAGATTTGAAGTTGATAAATTATCAGATGATTTCATTTCATTATCAAAAGGTTCATCTGCGATATTAGAGAATAACTTTATTAGCAATGTTGCTATAAGTATATCAAATTCAAACCCTATAATAAAAAATAATATTGTTGAGAATATTGGTTGCGGAATAGGCTCGGAACCATTGATATTAAATAATATTTTTACAGGTTTAATTAGTGGAGAACCATTTGGTGCTTACAGATCAAAACCTGTTTTGAGAAATAATCTGATTTATTGTTCCGGTGGTGGAATAGGTATTTCTTTAATTGAATCGGATAGCTCTAAAATTTATAATAACCTGGTAATAGATAAAAGTCTAACAGGAACAGGTATTAAATTGATCAACACCTTTAATTCAGAAATTATTAATAATTCACTTATCACTGGTGGGAAAGGAATAGAAGAAATCGGTTCCGTTGCCACTTATTATAATAACATTGTAGTGAATAATAATAACTTTGGTCTGTCACTCTCGCTTTCATCATCATACAATTACAATGATGTCTGGAATAATTATACTGACTATTTAGGCATAAGTCCGGGGAGTAATGATATTTCTGCCAATCCATTATTTGTTGATACAGCAAAAGGTGATTACAGATTATCATTCAATTCTCCGTGTAAAAATGCCGGTCATCCGGATGCAAAATATAATAATCCCGATGGATCAAGGAATGATATTGGTGCATTCGGTGGCCCGTTTGCTGATTCTACATCGTTAAATTCATCCGGAAGTTCTCTTTCTATTGATTCGTTGAACGCTTCTTCATCTGATACTATAATAGTTTCTATAAGCGGAAAGGATTTGAAGGACGTGTTGGGACTTGAATTAGCACTATCTTTTGATCCGGCAATACTCAAGTTCATTAATGCCAATGCCGGAAGCACCACTAAAAGTTTTGCTCTTCAAAAATCTAACTTAGACAACTCTTCTGTGAACCTGTCGTTAACCGGAAGTAAGAGTTTACAAGTAGATAATGGTGAACTGATTAACCTGGTTTTTAAATCAAAGTTGAACTCATCAATGAACACCACCATACACTTCGATAGTGCAAAGATCAAAGATGGGAATACATTCGTGCGGAACATATTCAACCTGAAAGACGGTAATATTAAAATTACTTCCGGGATCAATAATTCAGATGATGAATTAATTCCAAAGAACTTTGCTTTATACCAGAACTTCCCTAACCCGTTTAACCCAACTACAAAAATCAGGTTTGATATTCCTACGGAAGGTAAGGTTACACTTAAGGTTTTTGATATTTTAGGCAGAGAGGTAACTACATTAATTAATGAGATTAAGAAACCCGGTAGTTATGAAATTGATTGGAATGCGGGTAAATTATCAGGCGGATTTTCTTCTGGTGTTTATTTCTATCAGCTTAGTACAGCTGATTTCGTTCAAACAAGAAAAATGATTTTAATGAAATAGGTCGAGGGGAAGATGAAAACTGTTTTAACATTTGTATTGGTTTTATTATCAAGCATAATTAATATTGCTGCGGAAGAGATTTTATACGTTCAGTTCTCTGCAGATACAGTAAAAATCTGGAATAAGACTGAACTAAATTGCTGCTCATTAATAAGGTTTGATGTTGAAGTCAGCGAAAACAAAATTAAACTTGTTGAAGTGGATACAGCTAAAAACTGGTGTTACTGTGACTGTAAATTTAATCTCTGCGCCTCATTAACCGGATTAACACCCGGCAGTTATAAAGTTGATGTTTACAGAAACTTGCCTATAATATATCCAAAAGATTCTCTAATCTTCATTGGCTCGTTGGAGTTCATTTATCCAAACAACTTAATAACAGGCTCGTATCAAAGTAAATGTTTAAATCTGACAAAGAGCAATAGTGATAACTTTAATACTGATTCATTGTATATAGAGTTTGCTGGAGATACTGTAAAAATCTGGGATGCAAATGCTGAAGAAAACTGTTGCGCATTATTCAAAATGGAAGCAGATGTTGATAACACAAACATATTTATAACTGAAGTAGACACAACTGCAGATCTATGTAACTGTATTTGTAAATTTAATCTATGCACTATATTAGTTGGATTACAACCGGGACATTATCGTGCAGATATTTACAGGTCTCATCCAAAAATTTGGAGTGATACATCCATCTTTATCGGCAGCATTGATTTTGATTATGGACTACGAACTTATTCAACAATAAAGGTGAAATCTTACCAAAGCGAATGCTTGAATGAAACAGAAGAAGTAATTTATTCAAACTCATTTGAAACATCGCAGGATACAGTTGGCTGGCAGGGTATTATGGATTTCAGAAATGATGCTCCTGTAAACGGAGGAAGTCGCTCACTCTTTATTTCGGATGGTTGTATTATTCCTCATGCCTGGGTAAACGCAGTTACAATTGCTGAAGAAGGTTTATACAGCTTACGATGCTGGGGAAAAAATTTAATGCTTGGCGGGACAATTTATTTACAGGTTGGCAGCCGTAGTCTCGACCGTAGCTACATTCAGATCGTGGATACTTCATGGACATTTTATGTTAGTCCGGATACACTACTTTGCGTCGAAGGTGACACATTATTGTTAGCAATGTATTCCGGTGGGCTAATTCAGAGTGCAATGCTTGTTGACAAAATTGAAATTGCCAGAATAGGAACTCCTGAAGGTCATACTGCAAAATATTGGAAAGACAAAAGTTATTCTTCTGTTGAAAGATTCTTATCCGGTGCAAAGATTCAGCATATATCTGCCGATAATGTAAATCTTAATGGTGAAGCATTGAGATGGAAGTTCAGGTTTTCAAGATTTATAAATGAGAGTTATCCCCTGGAATATATTTACTTGCATAGTAATTATAATGATGTGGTGTACGACAGCATTTCAACTCTACCTTTAGTTGGTGGTCAGAATATCATTGATGAATGGATAGACAGTGATGCTGCTATTGAAAAAGCTGAATTGCTTGGTGGCAGTACTTTCAGAAATGATTACCCTGATTATGTTATTAACGCCGGGCTTTATCAGGCTTTGGTACCTGATTCATATCCTATTTGGGAGATTATTTCTAAATCACAAAGTGATCCCACTAAAAAACTATCTCTTATTATTGATGCACGGGATTTAAATACCTGGAATGATCCTGATGATAATTATCCGAAGGAATTTTCTCTTTCTCAAAACTACCCTAACCCGTTTAATCCAACCACAAAAATAAAATATTCTATTCCTACCTCACCCCAGCCCTCTCCTTACAAAGGAGAGGGAGCAAGGGTGAGGTTAAAGGTATATGATATTTTAGGTAATGAAGTTGCTACTCTTGTAAATGAAGAACAACCTGCCGGAGAATATGAGGTTGAGTTGGATGGAAGCAAATTTTCAAGCGGGATTTATTTCTATCAACTGAAAGTTGGAAATTTTATTGAGACAAAAAAATTACTGCTCCTTAAATAGAACTGTAACATTTTAAATTTTATGGAAAAGTACATCGCCTTTCAGTAATAAATAAATTTTCTGCGAAGGAATAATCCTTGTTGTTATTTGTATAAAGTACTCAACTTTTGCACTCCCCTTTTTTTACCTTTATCAATTATTCATAATTTCTATCTTTAAAAGTGAAAGGAAACAAAAGGAGGTTTATTATGAACATCACAAGATTTCTTGCCCTACGTAATTTATTTTTGTTTTTAACAGGCGCTTTGATTATTTCTTTTACCGGTTGTACTACACTTGCACTAAAACCCGCTGACTTTGCCTGGCCGGTTGAATCTGTTCTTAAGGTTGATGCCCAGGGCAATGTAACGGAGAACAGGAATTCTCTTTCATTCAATACTAAAGAGCTTTTCCTGGAAGAGACCGAAGATTCATCCGCATTTCAAAATAAGGAAATCAGACTGATACGCGATGTAAAAGGTTACTATTACATCACTGCTGATAACTTTAAAAATGTTTATGTGTTTAAAGACGATGACGGTACCCTTTCACTTGAAGACAAAATTCTGGTTTCCGAATCCGGCATTAATAACCCGGCTTTTAACCAGAGACAACCGTTTATTGAATTGTTAAATGGTGAAGACAAAATTTTAATAAACAATGATGGAATATCCGATGAAAAAGAATCGGTTAATAGCTTAACAAAGATGGAGGATGAAAATGAAAAATAACATCTCATTAATGTTCGTAATGTTATTTCTCTTTTTGGGAATTCAGACATTACAAGCTCAATCTGATTATAAAATAGTGCAGGATTTCCGTGAAAATGTACAGAAGATTCAGCAATCAATAAAGAATGCAGATTCATCAGGTGCAATTAACCAGATAAACGAAAGCATTGATAAACTTGAAAATGATTTCGCTTCTCACAGAAACCTGCTTGACAAAAGCCTGTACCCTGAAAGTTTTGACGGCACAATTAATCTTTTAAAAAATACTACTGAAGCAAGAGAACAGGTTTTTGTACAGGTAGAAGAATTGCATACAATCGTAACGAATCTTAATACTGAGATTGATACTTTGAATCAACAGAATGCCGACCTGGAAGCTAAATTGGTTATGCTTGAAAATGAAAACAAAGAAAACGTGGAAAGACTTGAAAAGCTGATTGCACAGTTGAGAACAGATCTTCAAAGAAGAGACCAGATAGTTATGAATATGATCGATAACATTCTCCCGTCATCTTTCCAGGAAGGTGGCGAGATGAGCACAATTGAAAAGCAAAACCTTTTATCAAAAACAGTAAAAGAGAAACTGCTTCCGCATATTAGAAAAGCAATAACTGATAACATAAGATTTCTTGAAGCAACAAAATTATATGCCGGTGACCTTAGCAAAATTAAAGCACAGCAGGAAAAATTTATGCAGGTATGGAAAAATGTAGGCCCGCAGTTATCAAAAGTATATGCAGAAAAAGGCAGGAACGTAAAAAATGTAACCGATATTGACCAGGATTTTGCGCTTTGGGACGCGAAAATAAATAACGAAGCCTGGGAATCAATTAACAGTGACTTTGCCGAAAACAACATTGACCTGCAGCCATTTAGTAACGGCGTCGAATTTACGGCAAGCATTACTTCCTATATCGATGATGCGATAAAGAATAAAGATGAAGCCGGAAAGACAAAAAGTGAAAGTCTGTATAAGGATTTTAACACTGTTTGGGATGATAAAATTACGGCATCCTGGCTTCCATTCCTTGCCGATAACAAAATGATTACAAGGGATCAGAAAATAACAATGGAAGCAAAAATTTCCTCATGGGAAGATGTAATTTATCCTGAAAGCTTTAACTGGATGTATATTGTTGCCGGGGTATTACTGCTGGCAATAATAGTGCTTTTCTTTGAGCTTTTAAGTTCAAGAAAGAAAGTAAAGAATTACAACGTTCAGGGGCAGCATTTGTAATTTAGCAAGCAAGGGTGAGAGAATTCTCACCCTCTTTTATTTCTGATTATTACTTCGTTTTAATTTCCGTTTCTATTTTAACCTCCTTAGGTTTCCCTCTTTTAATACACACTGCTAAAGTACCAAACACTGCAAAAAGCAACCCGATCATTGCTTTCATATTTAATGATTCACCTAAAAATATCCAGGCAAGTAATGCAATCTGGATTAGCATAGTATTGTTGATTATACTTGATTCTGCAGCAGTTAAAAATCTTAAAGTATGATTCCAGATTGTAAAAGCAATTGCCGTATTAATTACAGCTAACCAAATTATAATCAACCAGGAATTAATCTGAAGCTGCGGAAATCCCTGGTACCATATTCCGCTTATTAAAAGCAAAACCGAACCAACACCCATACTAAGGACAGTTATTGTCAGTGGACGAAGATTCCCCTTCTTATTAATGCTTCTGCCTAAAATTGATGATAAAGCATTGGCAAGCACTCCTATCAGTACAATTACTAATCCTATCCATTCACTTTTAGGAAATTGTACCGGGTAAAAATAAATTACTGAACCAACAGTAAATAAAGCTACACCAAGCCATTGCAGTTTCGTTAAACTCTCGTTCAAAAATAAAATACCTATTACCGCTACTATAATTGTAGTAAAGTTTAACAATAACGTAACTGTAACAGAAGGAAGATAAAATAAACCAAGGAACTGTGAACCCTGTGTTACAAAATAGAAAAGAATTCCAAGAAATATTATTTTAGTCAAGTCTTTCTTGTTGATCCTGCCTATTTCTTGTTTAAAGTTTTTGGAAAAAAGAAAAACAATGAACAGACAAATAAAAGCAATTGAATACCGTAAACCCGCAAAAGTTATTGCGGGAATATTCTTCAATCCAATCTTAATAAGCACCCAGGAAGTGGACCAAAGAAAGGTAACAAACAATGCCTGTAAAACAACTGTAAGATGGGATTTTGATTTCATATAATTTAGAACCAGTTCTTTCTTTTAAATAAATAAAGAAGACTTAACCCGACAATAAACATTACAACAAGAATAAACGGATAACCGTAAAACCAGTTTAGCTCCGGCATATTGTACGGGCTTGCATTCGTATTAAAGTTCATTCCGTAAATGCCCGCAATAAATGTTAACGGGATAAATATTGTCGAGATGATTGTTAACACCTTCATCACTTCATTCATCCTGTTGCTAACGCTGGAAAGATAAATATCCATCATGCCGGCAATCATTTCCCTGTAGTTCTCCGTTGTATCAATAATTTGTATTATGTGATCATACAAATCTCTAAGGTAAATTGAAGTACCGTTTTTCATTAATTCAGATTCAATTTTCTCAAGATTATTAATTGCTTCTCTTAGCGGCCAAACAGCGCGCCGGATAAGAATCATATCAGCTTTAAGACGATAGAGTTTGTGAAGTGTCTCTCTTGCAGGTTTAGCAAGTAGTTCATCTTCAATCTCTTCTATTTTATCGCCAACAGATTCCAACACAGAGAAATAATTATCGATCACCCAGTCTAAAAGACGGTAGGTTAAATAATCAGTTTTAAACTCACGGATGTGACCTTTATTCTTTCTGATATTTTCCCTTATGACTTCGAATTCATCTTTCTCGTCTTCCTGGAAAGACAGGACGAAATTTTTTCCCAACACAAGACTAACGTGTTCAACTTTTAACTGGTTTTCATCATACTTAAGAAGTTTAATAACAATAAAAACATATTCACCAAGATCTTCAGTCTTTGGCCGATGGGCAGTATTAAGAATATCTTCTAATGTAAGTGGATTTATTTTGAACAATTCGCCAAGCTTACCAATTTTATCCGGGTGCTGAATGCCGTCTACATTTATCCAGATTTTCTCATCCGGTTTCAGATATTGTAAAATTTCTTCCGGCTCAGAGACTATTTTTTCCACATATTGGTCTTTATTGTATGCAATTAAATTGCATTTAAAAATACCAGGTGGTTTTTCACCTGTGTAAATTAGTGTTCCCGGCGACTGGCCGATTTTCCTGGATGTATTCTTAAGCAGCTTTTTCATAATAATTCTTTGCGGATTTATAGCAGCAGCTTTTCTATAGAAAAAATTTCTTTTAAGATTCATGTCTATACCCGGTCATTTATTTTTTTAACAAAATTTTATTACCTGAGGATCAGGGAATCAAAATCCGGAACCATAAATCCATTAACAGACAATGTTAAATTGTATTTCATATTTTTGATTTCCGGAATTCATCAATGCTACCTAAAACAAAATCAAAAGTGGATAAAAGATTTAAAAGAATTCAGATTTAACAGAATTATTGCGTTTTCAAAATCAATCTCTCTCTATCTGTTGAATTGAGTAAATAATAAATTTATTATGGTACTTTTCTTAGCGTAAGAAAAGTACGAAAAGAAACATGCCCTCTAAAAGAAATTCTAAAATTATCCTTCGTTCCGTTACAGAAAAAGAACTCCTCCGGCTAACGCCGGACTCAAACAGCTTTTTCTGTTTAACACTTCACTACCGATAATTTCTTAACGAATTTCTTTTAATGTGCCTGACTTTTATAAAATTATTTTAGGCACAATTGGAATTCATAATTCTTTTATCCTTGTGGATTGCATCTTCAACTTAATAGTAACTATATTTGCCGAATATTTTTTTAATGCGAAAGGAAATTATTAAAAGATGACACAAAATGAAAATAGAACCGGTTGGAAATTTCCAAAAGCTTTCTGGACTGCTAACCTTGTTGAGTTATTCGAACGTTCCGCACATTATGCCGTTTTTATTGCCATAACACTATACTTAACAAAGGTTGTTGGTTTTAATGATATTTGGGCTGCATGGATTGGAGGCATTTATTCTGCGGGGCTATATTTTCTGCCAACATTTACAGGCGCCTACGCAGATAAAATTGGTTTCAGGAAAGCTATTATTCTTGCGTTTGCTCTGTTAACTATCGGCTATTTTTCACTTGGTGCATTCCCATATAAAACTTCTGTATTACCCTCACTTATAATTCTTATGTTCGGTGGTTCATTTATTAAATCCATTATTACAGGTACGGTTGCTAAAACAACAACGCAGGAAACCAGGGCAAAAGGCTATTCAATTTTTTACGGAATGGTAAACGTAGGTTCATTCCTTGGAAAAACTTTTGCTTATCCTTTAAGAGTTGAGTGGGGAGTTGAATCAATTAACTTTTATTCTGCAGCAATGACTTTTATCGCATTGGTTGTTGTAGCGTTATTTTATAAAAATGTTGATATGCACGGTGAAGGTAAATCAATTAAAGAAGCATGGAATGGATTTATACGAGTTATTAAAAATACAAGATTATTAATTCTAATTTTGATAGTAACAGGTTTCTGGATTATTCAGCATCAGCTATATGCTACAATGCCCAAATATGTTTTGCGCACTGTTGGAGAAAACGCTTCACCTGAATGGATTGCAAATGTTAATCCGCTTGTTGTAGTTCTAACTGTTGTTCTTATTACGCACATGATGAGGAAAGTAAAAGCAATTACCTCAATGACGGTTGGAATGTTCCTTATGCCCATCTCCGCTCTTTTAATGGCTTCGAGCTATATACTTGAATCAATGGCCGGGGAGCAGGTTTCGGTATTCGGGTTATTTTCCGCTCATCCGATTACAATTATGATGATCATCGGAATTGTTTTCCAGGGACTTGCAGAGTGTTTTATTTCTCCGCGCTATTTGGAATTCTTTTCTCTTCAGGCGCCCAAAGGTGAAGAAGGATTATACCTCGGGTTCAGTCATCTTCACTCTTTTCTTGCATCAATATTAGGTTTTGGTATTTCAGGATATTTATTAACTGCTTACGCTCCTGATCCTGCAAACCTTACACCTGAACAAATGCTTACTGCATATGATCATTCATATTATATCTGGTTCTACTTTGCAGCAATTGGGTTAGTTGCGGCAATCGCTTTGATTATTTATAATATTATTACTTCAAAATTAGATAAGAAGAAATTTGCTTAGCCGAATAACATTTATTTTGAGTACAGATTAAATGTTTTGATTGTCAATTAAAGTTTTTAATTTTAGAAAAACAATTTCTCTGACAAATAAACTAACAAGGTTACTTATTACTACTCATAAAAATGAACATTAAGTTGTTAAACTTCATTAGGAATTAGAACTGTAAACAATACATAAACTTACCGCAAGGAGGCTTTGATGGAAGCCGAAAAAAATTTGATGGACATGAATTTCCTTATCGCCCAAATCAAGAAAGATCTTGAAAAGGAATTCAAGCAAAAGATGCAGCGGCGCGAATCTACGGCAAGAAATATTAATAAAATAGTCGATAGGGATATAACTTACGGAGAACGAATTGCCGATAAAGTTGCATTAATAGGAGGAAGCTGGCGTTTTATTGTTGGTTTCGCAGTCTTCCTTATTGTGTGGATGTTCATTAACACTTTTATACTTGCAGCAAATGCATACGACCCGTACCCGTATATTTTATTAAACCTGTGTCTTTCTTGCCTTGCAGCAATACAAGCACCGATAATTATGATGTCTCAGAACCGGCAGGCAAAAAAAGACCGGCTTGAATCTGAAGAGGATTTCAGAACAAACACACGCAGTGAAGTTCAGATACAGGAAATTGTTGCCAAGCTGGATTTGTTTATGGATTTATTCATCAAAATTAATTTTGAACAAAAGGAAGATCAGTTCAAGAAAATCCATAGAATGCTTGAAGAAATTCATGAGCATTTGCATAACAAGAAACCGTAATAAAACGATTAAACACTTACTTGGTCTAAGATATGAAAAAGAAATTTGTAAATATCGAAGAAGCAGTACAGGTTATAAGTCAGCAGGGTTTTGAGTTTGCCGTTATTCAAAATCCTGAATACGTTTATCCGTCTTTGGAAATCCATCCGCTTGCAGAAAAAATTTTAACTCCGCCAAATACATTAACAGCTGTAGTGTGTGATCTTGACGGTACATTAGCTACAACCGAAGAATTAAGCATTTACTCGCTGGAATTTATGGTAAGGCAAATAAGCGGGAGATACACAAGAGAAAGCTGGAAAGGCTTCGATCCATTTATTGATTACCCGAACATTATTGGCAACAGCACAACAAAGCACATCGAATATTTAGTCTCAAGGTATAGTAATTTTATAAATCCTGATTGCCTGAAAAAAGCTTACTTCTGTGCAGCAATTTGGACGATGACAACAGGGCACGATAAACAAAGGGCGGACCAAGTAAAATCAAATCTTAGAAATCTTGGTTGCAAGAATATTCTTCTTGATAAAAAACTAAATGAACTTATAGCTGAACGTATTTTTGATGAGGATTTGATCCAGGATTATTTCTTGCCCAAGTATGGTAATGATTTCGAAACTAAAGACATTACCGGAACCGTTAGAGCAGCAACAGATATTTTTTATCATCGCTATCATGAAATTCTTGAAGGTATTAAAGATGATAAAGGACAGCGCCTTGCCAGTGAATTGCTGCAGGATAACTCCAGGCATTTAATTGAAATGATGCCGGGTGCCGGAATTTTTCTTGCTTTTATTAAAGGATGGCTCGCTGATGCAACTGAAAATTTTATCCCAGTTTTGAATGAATTAATGAAGATTAAAAATCCGCAGCACTATCAACCGGTTAATTCGGAAATAATAAAAGTAAAACTTGACAGGCTCGCAAAGACATTTGAAAAAAAACCTTTAAGAATAGCAGTTGTAACTTCTTCAATTTATTACGAAACTGATATTGTTTTAACGGCATTATTTAAAACTATCTCGGCTGAGATTGATAACTGGCCTGTCGCTGAAGAAAAGAAATCTTTCTTAAGAGCAAAGTTTTCAGACTATACGAATTATTTTGACGCTGTAGTAACTGCAGACAATTCAAGTGAAATGAGGTTAAAGCCGCACAGGGATTTATACAGCATCGCACTTCATAAAATTGGAATTCCTAAAAATAAATTTGATGAAGTAATTGGTTTGGAAGACAGTGAAAGTGGGATCATCTCTTTACGTACTGCAGGAATCGGGAGATGTCTTGCTGTTCCATTCAGCAAAACCGGCGGGCAGGATTTAAGTCTTGCCGCACATATTTTTTACGGAGGATTACCGGAATTACTGCTTAACAACAATATGTTTCAGGATTTTTAAATTTTCACTTCTCGTGAAGATTCCTGCAATATTTCTCTGCGTTTTTCTTTGAATTGAATCCCCTGCAAGTTATTTTTTGTTCCCTGAATTATTTAATAAAAAATATTTTTGGATACATAATTTTTATTACTTACAATACACAACCAAATCAGAGAGAAAATGAGCAGATATTCGTTTAAAGAAAATTCTTTTGGAAAACATAAAACAATTATCCTGCAGGATAATTTTAACGATACAAAAACAGAAGTATGCCTTCGCGGTGCAACTCTTATTAATTTCTTCGTTTCATTAAAAGGGAAAAGCATTAATATCCTGGATGGATACTTAACACCTGAAGAGCTTGAAGAACAGGCTGGTGCAAGATCATGTATTATGGCTCCATATTCAAACAGGATTAAAGACGGCAGATTTACCTGGCAGGATGAAACGCTTCAACTTGTTAACGCGGTTAATCCTAATAAGGATGTTATTCATGGATTTGCCCGGGTCATTAATTTCGATGTAAAGAATGTTTCTGCCGATGATGAAAAAGCCGAACTTGTTTTATTTACAGATAAAATAAGAAACGGATCTTTCCCCGGTTATCCATTCAACATTAATCTTACAGTTCGTTTTACATTAATGGAAAGGAATCTTGATTGTGTAATAACCGCTGAAAATATTGATTCAGTTCCGGTTCCATTCGGATGCGGCTGGCATCCTTATTTTAAACTTGGTGAAGACGGAATTGATAGTTTATACTTAGAAGTGCCTGCAAATAAAATTATCTTATTAGACGACAAATATGTTCCGCTGAAAGGTAAAGTTGCTTATTCCGATCTTAATGAACATAAAGAAATTGATTTCCGCTCTACCGGCAAAATTGGTGAAAGAACTGTGAATGTGTGCTACACAGATTTGATACCCGATAAAGATGGAATAACCAGAACTTATTTAACGGATAAGGAAAAAGGATTATGTCTGGTAGTTTATCAGGAAGGCGGAGTAACATATGCGTTTACTGCGGACACTGTTAAATACCGGACAAGAAAATCTATTGCATTAGAACCAGTTCAATTTATGACTGATGCATTCAATCGTTCTGAACTGCTTGATGAAATTACAGTAAAGCCGGGCGACTCTAAGTCTTTCAGGTTCGGTATTGAGATAAAAGAATTATAATCAGAACATCATATCAAACTGAATCATTGGTGTAAAAAGGAAATTATTTGATATTGAACTTACACCATTTATTAAATGCATCTTTGCACCAAGATTAATTCTGCTATTATCATTCAGGATTAATGTTAAGCCGGGATTAACAAAAAGTATCGTGGCAGAATCATCACTCTTTCCCGTTTCATAGGTCGTCATATTTCCGAAGATATAATAACCCGGATCCGGATTTTTATGTTCAAACTCAAGTAATGTCTGGCTGAAGAATCCAAGTGATAAAAAGAAATCAATAAAATTGGATTTCGAATTGGAATTAAATGTAAGTGTAGCATAATAATCAAGACAAGCTTTACTTAACTTATCACTCATGAAAGTTACGTTGGTAGTTTTATCTCCCCAGAAAGGTTCATAAGTGGTAATCAGAACACTTGAAATATCATAATAAATCTTCTGCCATAAAATACCACCTTCCAATCTTATTCCCGAGTTTTCATCACTTTTAAAATATCCTATACCTGCATGTCCACCCACAGAACTTTTTTCATTCTGGAAATAAGTATTTGCTCCAATAGTTAATGCAAACTGGTCTGACAAAGCAAGATCTACATTTAAGCCTAAAGCCGCTTCCGGTAAATTCCAATGCATGTTATTTCCTTTATAGGAGTAAACATTCTTCCCGGATTCCTTATACGAAATACTTCCCTCTGCTATTGTTGAATCAACCTGAAAAACATTTGAGCTGTTCACCTTTGTATGCTCCATTACAGTTCCTGAAATACTCTTCTGAGAATTAATTGAAATACTTGGAGAAACTGTAATTGAACCGGCGGTTTTATTCTTTGTAATGTTAAGCGGTGGTGAATTTAGATTTGATTCAAGGTTTGCTTCCTGGATATAAAGTTTATTTGTAACAACTCCACACCCCGAAAGAAGCAGAGTAATTAGTGTTATAATAATATAAGACTTTATATTTTTCATTTACCCATTCCTTTATTAAACAGAGGGAAGTGATTATGTATCACTTCCCAAAGGCAATTATTACTTCATTAAAATCAATTTCTTTATTTCAGAAAATTTTTCTGTTTTCATTTGATAGAAATAAATTCCACTTGTTAAACCTGTTGCATCCCAGTTTACTTTATGTTTTCCAGCTTCTTTTATTTCATCAACTAGAATAGCTACTTCTTCCCCAACTGTATTAAATACTTTTAAAGTAACTTTTTCAGTTGCAGGTAATGAGAATGAGATATTCGTACTTGGGTTAAAAGGATTTGGATAATTTTGAGTTAAAGCATATTTAGCCGGAGTTAAATCAACTCTTACTTCTTCAGAATATTCATATGAGCCATCATAATTTATTTGCTTTAGCCTGTAATAAATAACGCCGTATGATTCCAGTTTTTTAGGATCATCGGAAAAGCTATATGAATTTGAAGAGGAAGTAGTTCCATTTCCATCAACGCATCCTATCTTTTTCCATTCACTGCCCGTCTTCCTTTCAACTTCAAAACCTTTGTTGTTTGTTTCTGTTGCGGTTGACCAGCTTAGCAATACTTTATCACCAACTGAAATTGCAGCAAATGAGCTTAATTCAACCGGCAGTGTAACACGACCTTCAACATAAGGTGAAATCATACCACCTTTTCCAGTTACTACATAATCCAATAAAACCTGGAATTCTGATGAATCCTGGTAAAGATATAGATCCGAATATGGGACCTGGAAAAGGTAATCCATTGCATAGATCAAGGATTCATTAGTAGTAACTGAATAAGTTGCCAAAGGATCTATCGGCTGGTTATTTATTGTTATCCATTGAATTCTTGAACCGACAGGATTTGTTGGATTACAATAGTATTTCATTCCGGCTACCTGCGGTAAATATTCATCATTTATCATGTTTTGTGATAACGAGACGGAGGATTCCAGTGCAGACCATATAGCTGCACCCGTCATTTTAATCTTCATTATTCTGTAGTCTAATCCATTAACTGTATTAAATCCATAACCGAAAACCCTGTATAAATCAGCAGGAACAATCGGTCCCGCATACAATGGTTGAGATGTTGAACCCCCAATTGTAATTGCAACATCAGTACCGGTTTTCCAAAGGTATGCATCAGTAACCAGGTTACCAATTGGTGTATCATGCATTCCGGATATATAAAGATCCTTTGCTACTTCTTCAAAATAATCAGTTGCAACCCCACATTGCTGAGTATAAAGTTTCCCATATGTCGATTCAATTCCTGCAATAAGATTATCAACAACGCCTGCAATAGTTGGCTCTTCGGGTACATTCTGATCGAGTGGAATAAGTTGATAATCAATTACATTAACTTCGCCGGCATTCATAACCGCTTTCATTTTTCCGATATGAGAATAAGCAGTATTAGCCTGAACAATCCAAACAGGTTTGCTCAAAGGATTTATTACAATAATTGGTGTTTCCGTTAATAGATGATCATGAGCGCTTATAATCACGTTTATATATGGTGCGGAAGCAGCTATCAGCTGGTCGTAATAAATACCAAGGTGAGACATACAAACAATAAAATTACATCCTTCACCCAGAAGCGCAGTTACCATAGTTGTTACTACTCCGTTAATATCCTCATCAACAAAAGCAGGAGCAATCTGCGAAAAATAATTTGCTTCCGGTGTTAATAAGCTGAAAATTCCCACCTTCAGATTCCCGTATTCTTTAACCGTATAAGGTTTAACATATTTTTTTAATGGTTGGACCTCGGCAGCTTCTAAATTCAGATTTGACGATAATACAGTAAAACCTCCGGCAGCAAGAGAGGAATCGAAAGCAGTAAGCAGAGTGGAAGGTGTAAGGTCGAATTCATGATTACCAACAGCCATTGCATCAAATCCAATTGCATTCATTAATTGAAACTCTGCTATTCCAAAGTATTGATTAAAGAAAAGATCACCTATAAAAGCATCTCCGCCATGTAAAGTAAGAACATTTTTTTCAGTCATTTTAGTTGATCCGATAATAGAAGCAGCGCGTGCAATTCCACCGGTTGTTCCCTTAAGGTCCGGTGTTCTGGGGCCCATTGGTGCCAGCATTGAATGAGTGTCATTAACATGAAGAATTGTCAAAGTATCCTGAGCAATAGCAAGAGCAGAAAAACTAAGAATCAGGGCTAATAGTAACTTTTTCATTGCGTACCTCCATTTGATTATTTCTATATGAAAATTAGAATTATCGCATCAATCATTTGTCAAAAAAATATCAAAGAGATGTAAAAGTTTTATTCACTTATTTCTTAGCATAAGCCTGCTGAATTCATTAATTGATTAAAAAATATGTCCAAAGTTGAAATATAATCCTGCAGTTTCGTTAGAGAATCCGGCATCAAAACGGACGATAAAATTATCCAAGTTGAAACGTAAACCTACGGAAGGATTCATCTTCCAACCTGAAAGATCAATATCACTAAATGACGGAAACACCTGCCCGGCATCTAATCCAATGATACCAGTAAATCTATTGTAAATTGGAAATCTTAATTCACCATTAAACAGGATTGAACATTTATCTATTAACCTATCCTGGGGGAAGCCACGAAGCGTTTTATTCCCGCCCAATGAATATAAAACCTGTACCGGAAGATTATTACATGAAATATTTTGTAACCGGAACCGTAATGCCAAAACAGTTTTCGGATAAAATAAAATTGAATACGATTGACATTCGAAGTAATACCTGCTAAAGTCAACACCATGTTCGGTATCGTCATTAATTTTACCTGAGGTTTCAACTTCGCCCTGTAAAACCATTCCGCCGGAAGGATTAATATAGCTGTTCCTGGAGTCGTAACGTGGATTTAAAAAGACTGAGACAAAATAAGCGCTGGAATCTGAAGAAGATTTTACCAATTCTTTCAGCTTGCCGGTACTTTCGAAATTATAAACAGAAGCGCCTTTGAACCTTAATCCAAATTGCCCGACAAATTTTGTCGTAAATCCGCGGCTTGCAGACAAACAAATTTCTACCGGTTCTTTAGTATAGAATTCCTGGTCAACATATTTTGAATTTTTCCCGATGCCATAAAATCCATTCTTAATCATTTTATCGTAATCGATACTAAAATCTATAGCAACAGGATAAATTTTTCCATGGCGTTTTTCAATGTCTGGAATGGAAAAAACTAACCTGTACCAACGCTCACCTTTAGTACTGTTGAATGCAGTAAGGTCAATAGATTCATTCTGATCGAATAAATTCATGAAGAATGCTTTTGCACCATAGCCAAAACCAATATCAGTATCATACATTAAAATGGGAAATGGTTCAATCGAGGAATAATTTATGTTAGTAAAGTAATCGGTTTCCTTTTTTATTTTACCTGAAATTCCTGATAAATAAATTTCAGAATAAACTCCTAAATGATCGGATGCCTGCACATCACCATCAAGTGAGTCTAATATAATTTTGTATTCTTTACTACACTTTTCATTAAAAAGGTTACTAAGGAATAAGTAATCAATAGTTCTTGGCGAAAGATCATAATAACGGTACATCAACTTGTATGCATCTTTATCTTCATTATTTGAACCGGAATCGGATATTGAATAACCGATGTTTATATTTTTATATGGCAGCCAGGTAAACGGGGATTCAACTGATTCTTTTTGAGTATTAAGCAAATTATTCTCTGAAATTAATTTTACTAAATGCGGATCATCAGGCTCAATATTAAAATCGCCCCCAAGTATAAATGGAATTCCGACCGGTAAATCTTTTAGCTTTTCACTTAATGTTTCAAATTCACATGAACGATTTTTTAATTTACGTGCCCATTCTTTCAATCCGTCATCATACTCTTCTTTTGATATGATATTTTTTGATAATAAATCTTCAAGGTAATTTCTTAAAGCAGGTTTGTCAGGTGGTGTCGAATTTGTATGCACATTGACTAAATAAACAGGCAATCCGTTTACATTTATCTTTGCTACTAAAGCAAAATTAGTCTCATTAAATTGAGTTGAAAAGTAATCTCCGTACAGGCCAAACATACCGGAAAGTTTCCAGGCATCTGTTTTTTCAAGATTATATTTTGTTCTGGCAAGAATTGTAATTCCCTCTGAAAGATTTGTAGGAAATCCTAATGACGCTATTTTAATTCCGCCATTACAAACCTGGTGAACTTCATCCATTCCAAGCAATCGTGCTATTCTTGAGGAATATGTTTTAACAGGATTTACTTCCTGCAGGAAAATTATATCGGCATTAATATCTTTTAACTGACTAACAAGAAACTGAAATCTTTTTTCTGCTTTTTCTTCACTTTCATATTCACCCATTTTGATTGTGCCTTTATAATCCAGTCCTGACCAGACATTAATAGTGATTACTTTTAAACTCTGGCTGTAAACATTTAGGCATAATAAAAATAAAAGAAACAGGAAATATTTCTTCAGCATTTTATCACCCAAGGTTGTGTACAATTGATTCTATAATAAACACCTTTCAGAATTCAAACTAATTCCAGTGACAAATCTAAAGTCTATCCCAACCTTTGATGTCAAAAAAATGTCATAACAATGTAAATGTTCTGTAAGAATTTACCTGTTACTGACTATCATTTTCTGAACCTGTACCCGGCTTTTGGTGCTGTAATAATAAATCTTGGTTCGGAAGAATCATCTTCAATTTTTTTACGAAGCGAGAGTATATAGTTATCCACCGTTCTTGTTGTCGGAAAAGTGTCGTATCCCCAGATTTCATTCAGAAGTATTTCTCTTGTTACAACCTGGTCTTCATGCTCAACCATATACTTTAATACTCTGAACTCAGTAACCGAAAGGTCAACAAGCTTTTTGTTTTTAGTAACTTCCTGTTTTTTGAAATCAATATTTATTTTGCCGAAACTAAACTCACTTAATTCATTTTCCTGTTTCTCATTTCTTCGGATTACAGCTTTAATGCGAGCTAATAATTCCCTTGTACTAAATGGTTTTGTAACATAATCATCAGCGCCTGTTTCCAGTCCAATTATCTTATCAATTTCATCCTTTTTGCTCGTAAGAATAATTATTGGTGTCTGAACTTTTTCAGCCCGCAATAAACTGCAGACTTCCATCCCATTCTTCTTCGGCAGCATCAGATCAAGAATAATAATATCGTAGTTATTTTTTCTTGCAAGGTTAAATCCTTTTTCACCATCTTCGGCTGTTGAAACAATAAAATGCTCATCCTTAAGGCTTAATTCCAATCCCTGAAGAATTGCAGGGTCATCTTCGATAACAAGAATTTTTTTCATTTCTTTCCGTAAAAGATTATCTAAAAAAATTTTATTTGTTTTTTATAACCGGGAAAAGCAGGCTAAAACTTGTGCCTTTATTTAATTCGCTTTCAATTTCAATTCTACCGTGATGAAAATCCATTGCATGCTTTACAATAGCCAAACCTAAACCGGTGCCGGCAACTCTTCGTGCTTCTTTGTCTTCCGATCTGAAATACGGTTCAAAGATTTTTTCCTTATCGTTCTGGTTTATACCTATGCCCTTATCTTTTATTCTTACTAAAACGAAGCTGTCTGAGAAATCAGTCTCAATTGTAATTTCCTTTTCATCACGGGAATATTTCATTGCATTAGAAATAATATTCACAACACACTCTATAATACTATCTTTGTCCGCTGTTACAGGAAGTCTTTTGTCTACTAAGTTTTTGTTAACGGTAAACTTCTGCATCTGGAGTTGGTATTCCATTATCCTGAGTGAGTCTTCAACAATAACATTAAGATCGGTTTCAGTGAACCGGTAGTTCTTTATTCCTCTTTCAATTTTTACAAGATCCAGAACATTATCAATCATTCTGCTTAGTCTGTCGCTTTCCCCTTGAATTATTTTAAGGTGGTTGGAAAACTTAGGATCTGTATTACATTCATTATTTTCGAGCCGTTCGGTAAAAATCCTGATTGATGTAAGAGGCGTCTTAAATTCATGAGAAACGCTTGAAACAAAATAAGATTTTAACCTGTTAAGTTCTTCGAGTTTTTCTTTTTCAAGCCGGTCAAGTATTATTTTTTCCTGCAACTGAATTCTTTCAATTGCCTGTGCCGATTCGTTTGAAAGCTGATTTAACAAATCGAAGTCTTCTTTATAATACCTGTTACCGGATTTCTTCTTCCCCATCAATTCAACAGCTACTAATTCACCTAAGACATTAACCGGAAAGATGAGAGCAATATTTCTTTTATTAAGAGATTTAGCTTCAGATATCTGAACCGGAATCCCTGCTTCAACACTATTGAAAGTTGCTATGGGATTGATTCTCAATTCCTCAACACTTTTTGGAGTTAAGAATATTTTATGCCTGTCAAAACCGGGCAGGTTTATCTGTCTGATAATAGTAAGTGAATTGTCGTGTTTATTAAAAGTGAATATTCCTATTTTTTCAGCTGGGATTAACTTGTTTACCTCAGTTATAATCCTGTCTGCCAGCTCTGAAATACTTGTTGAAGTTTGTATTGCTTTAAATGTATCATTTATTGCTTTTCTAAAATCATAATGAATCCTGAAAAACTTTTTATCTACAAAATCCTGTACATATTTTTTTAACGGTTGAAATATCAGTGCAATCAAAACAGCAGCTAGGACAGACGAAAAAGCAGGACCAACACTTACAAGATATGTTATACCGACTATTATTGAAACATATAATACAATCAAAAAGGAAATGACAATAACATAAACCACACCGCGATTGATAATAAGGTCAATATCGTATAAATGATATTTAACTATGGCAATTCCAAAGGTTACAGGGATAGCCGACATTAGGATTAAGATAAATTCTTCGGGAATTAAACCATTGGTTGTTATTGCCTGAGGAATTACCCACAGTACAATAAATGAAACCGGACCCGCAATAAAACCAAGCAGCACCCATTTTAATTTCTTTTTATCAATGTCAGATCTGAGTTTTCTATAGGTTAAAATGAATATCAGTATTGCCAGAAGAACTGAAATGACTACAAAAATTCTTGTGTAGTTGAAATACCTGATATATACAAGCGAGTATGAAATATCATTTATGTTAGATAATGGAATAAAGACTATGCTTAGAATAATTGTAAGAGCCAGGGAGAGCAAATAAAACGGAATAATGTAAATGCTCCTTAATCTGTTTGTAGGAAACACTAATGTAAAATGCAGAAAGAGAGCAGGGGCAAAGGTATAAGCCGCGTGAAAAACATATCTTGTCAAATGACCAAGCCATTCCGGTTTTACCTGGTGGTTCCCCCAAGTTGTCATTATAATTGCCGCAGTACAGATAACCACGTTATGAAAAGTATAAGCCTGTTGAAGGTTTTCTGCTTTATATAAAACTATGACTGCAATAAGAAAAAACAAGACACCCACAAGCAAAACAATAAGCAAATAAAAAGTTGTGTAAAATGGTATAAGGTTTACAAAGAAATCAAATTGTCTGTTATATCTTTCCACTGAGATTTTAACCATATCACCAATATTTTTCCCATCCAAATAAATTTCAATATGTTCACGGGAGACAAACTTATAATTATCAATTGAAACTATTCTATCATCATGGTTCAAGGGAGAATTGAAGATTTGCTTGTCAATAAATAAATGACTATCTGATTCATAAATTGAAAATGGAAGATCAGCTTTCAGATAAATATGATAAATACCGGAAAGGCAAACCAGGAATAGAAAGATATCAAAAGCAAGTAATAATTTTTTTGTATTATATCTTATCTTCATATACCGCTTTATTAATATATCCGTAACCAGAAAGAAAGGAATAGAAGACCCATGAAAATTAAATTATAGCATATGAATAAGCAATAGTAAGCATGCTATAACTTTGTCATCATTCTTTGATATTCGTTTTTGTTATGTGTTACAGAAATAAGAAGCATGATTGGTGCTACAATTGTTGTAAACTGCATAAAGACCATACTCACAAGTTCATACCCCATCAATATTCTGGGTATTAAACATAAAAACACATAAATAAGCGGACCAAATGTTATTCCTGATAATGCCCAGTAAATCTGCTTTTTATGTGTAACATCATTTATTGAAAGAGCAGAGTGCTCAAACTTTGCAATTGTAAGAATAATTACTATTACAAGAAAAACATCGGCAACAGTTGTATGAAAGTTCAGGTAATAAAGTTTATTAATATCGGCATTAAAGAAAAATATTTTTACAAGTTGTATACAACTAATAACTATGAAGGTAATAGCAGCGCAGTAAACAGCAGAAAGGAAAAAAATATTCTTACTTTTTGTCTTGACCGGATAAGTGAAGCTTAAATGAAGGAATAGTGCTGGCACCATATATATACTAATTTCAAACAGTAAGAAAATTATAAAATTCAGGGACCTGCCGTAAGTAATAAGATCGCCCCAATCAAATATTATCATTATACCTGTGCACACTGAAAGCGCATGGATGATAAATGAAAAAGAATTATTCCTGTATTTAATAAGAATGAAAACACCGGTAAAAAAGAAAAACAAAGTAACAACCATCATTATTGCCAATTCATAGTTCTCGTATGTATTTACCAGAATAACTTTTGGCGTTGTAATTTCTGAATCAGCACCGATTGATTTAACATTTACCGTATCTTTGGCTTTATGACTCAACAAATAAAATTCAAGCTGCCCGTTCTTATTTATTTCCTTACCGTCAAATTCAATTACCTGTTTTTTCCTGTAAATATTTTTAACATCAAAAGAAAAATTATTTATCATTGCCTGATATTCAGTAGGTAATGAGGCCTTTTCACTGAATAACCTAAGATTGAGAAAAGCTAGAATGAGCAGGCAAAAATCTATTGCCAAAAGAAAAACTATTATTTTCCTTTTTGAATTCATCTTTTAACTCCATCTAAGGTTGTAAAAACTTGTAACCTATCCTTTGCTATTTCAATTGTACATGATAAGTAACCCGCCGGATCCCCGTCAAACTCAACTTCCGGATGAATAATATTATTCCTGATTTCAATCTTTGAGGCATATTCTTTTGCAAGAAATGATGTATCAGAAAAATTTTCACCTGTATATAAAATCTTTATAAGTCTCGGAAGTTCTGATAACCTGATCTGGTTCGTTTTAAGAATATAAAACTGATCATCAGGAATTAAATCATCTTTATAAACTTTGATTCCTGAAGCAATGAATTTTGTAATTCCAACAGAAATATTAATTATATTTTTTACTTCTCTCTCTTCTGAATTTATTGAAATACTATAATCGGTTCCCCTGTAACTAAAAAGTATTTTTAAAAATGAAATGAACGTTCCAAGAAAATCTCCAAGATACCCTCTTATTCCCGAGCTTGCGCTTCTTGCTAATGAAGCGCCTAGCCCAATATTGGCGCAGCAAGCAAAGTATTTTGTCGTATCCGGATTCTTCTGAGTATTTCCATCATTCTTTTGAGGCCGGGTATTTAATCTTATCATACCAACGGGAATATTTATAAAGTGCTGAGCCATTATTACGTCTGCTGCCTGTAAAATATTGGTGGGAATATTATAGCTTTTACAAAAATCCGGACTAGTACCGGTATGAATAACTCCAAACCTTGAAGAAGAAATTTTATTCCCGTTACCATCATAAAATCCATTAAGAACTTTATTAATTGTACCGTCACCTCCTACGGCAACAATGTTATTAATACCGTCTTTATTTGCTTGTACAGAAATGTTGTAGGCGTCATCAAAATTATTAATCTCCGTAAAATCAAAAGAGAAATTTTTATCTTGCAGGTATCTGCATACTCTCTTTGCAAGAGCACCCGACTTTCCACCCCTGGAATAAGGATTAATAATCAGAAGAGTTTTCATTCTTAGTTCCAGTGTTCAAAAAGATTTACAACTTTATTAACCGAACTCTCTTTTATATTTGCTCCGGCAATCAATCTTATTCTGCCGTCATTTTTCCTTACCGAAGGATAAATAAACGGTGTTGAAAAAACGCCGTTATCAAATAATTTTTTTGCAAAGTCTATTGTATCTTCCGAAGTACCAGCTATAATAGAGGTTATGGGAGCAGTACTGTCTGCTACCCGGAAACCGTTTCTTACAAGAGCCTGCTTTAATAAATTTGAATACCTGAAAACTTTTGCTGCCCTTACATCATATTCTTCTTTGACTATATCAAGTGTTTTATTTATTCCCGCAATAACAGACGGAGAAATGGCTGTTGAGTAAATTAGGTGCGAACTGCTGTAACTTAAATAATTAATCAACTCTTTACTTCCGCCAACTACCCCACAGTTATTCGCAAAGGCTTTTCCCAAAGAAGTTGTATAAATAACATCATCATCATCAATTCCCGAATGTGAAAGAATACCTTTCCCTTTTCTACCAATTACTCCAATTCCATGTGAATCATCCACAACAGGAATAGCATTGTATTTCCTGCACAACTCACAGATTTCCTTAAATGGAGCAATACTTCCTTCAGTTGAAAAAACAGATTCTGTTACCACAAAGATTTTTGGGCTGAGGTAATATTTTTCAAGCAGATACTCGAGCGACACAACATCATTATGACTGAAAGGTAATGATCTGCATCCGACGCTTCTGATTCCCTGAATTAAAGAGGAATGAGCAAATCTATCGAATAAAATTAAATCTTCTTTTTTTGCAACAGCCTGGAAAATTCCATTATTAGCTTGGTAGCAGGATGGATATAAGATTACGCTCTCTACTCCGATAAAAGAAGCCAGCTTTCTTTGTGTATCTTCGAATAATTCTGTATAACCTCCTGCAATAGGAGTAGCGCACATTGAAATACCGTATTTTCTTATAGCATCAATATATACTTCCTTTATCCTGGAATCGTTGGACAACCCGAGATAATTATTTGTGGCAAGATTAACAACTTCTTTTCCGTTAACATAAACCGGATCGTTCTGTTCGCTGTTTATGGAAAGATAATAAGGATTGAATCCTTTTTTTAATACAGAATCGTCCAGCTGAAATCTATCTTTCAGACAAATACTTTCCGTTCTCATAACGCACCTCTTAAAATTAATTATCCTTTTGAATAACAAATTGTTGGTTTACCGGAATCGCACATGAAAACACATTTATTACAATTGATGCACCTTGATTTATAATCTCCATCTGTTGCAGCAAGTTTTTCTGCAAAGTCAGGTTCACAAATAAAGGGTCTTGCCATACCTACTAAATCAGTCTGTTTATTATTTATTGCATTCTCTATTTCAAATTTAGATCTGAATCCGCCAACAGAAATAACAGGAATTGTTGTTAACTGTTTTGCCCTTTCAGCATAGCGAAGATTATAAGCAGGAGAAAAATCGATGAACCTGGAACTTATAAAGGTATTTATATAGAATTTCATCAAATATTTTTTAATGGGATTATCTGTCAGGAATATGGGATTGTGTTTAAATACTAACTCTAAATCCAGATCACCTCTGAAAATATTAATCGCATAATCCATTGTACCATAGCTTATTTCTATAGCATCAAAATGTTTTCCATCCAGGAAACTGATTAAGTGGTCGAACTGATCAGGGAAAAAATTACTGCCGAGATTATGATCTCCGCTTATTTTAACAAGTACAGGAAACGAATTATCGCACCCGGCTTTTATACTGTCAAATATCTCTTCCAGAAGTTTTATACCGAGGTGAGTCTTTTTATCAATGCCATATTTATTTTTTAGTACATTAGTTTCCGGGAGTAAAAACTGATGAAGCAAATAACCGTGAGCAGCATGTATCTGAACGCCGTCAAAACCGGCTTCCTTTGCCAGGTAAGCTGCGTTTGAAAACTGCATGATTACTTCTTCAATTTCCGAATCATTTATTAAGGATGGCTTCTGTCTGAAATAGACAGACGATTTCTTGGTGCTCGAAATTATTTTACTGTTTGTTACCTTTTTAATTGTTTGCCTACCCGAATGGGCAATCTGCAATATTATAGGGACATTATGTTTATGTACTTCATCTGTAATTTTTCTGTACGAAAGAATTTTTTTACTTGTATCTATTCCTGCCTGTGCCCGCTGCATTGCTCTGCCATTGCCTGAAACAAATGCAAACCCGGTTATTATCATTCCAACTTGTTTTTCCGCGAGTGATTTATATAATGCAATGTATTTAGAATTAGGATTTCCATTTTCATCAGCAGCTCCCTCAAATGTAGCAGACCGAACAATCCTGTTTCTAAGGGTCATTCCTCCAATTTTATAACTGTTAAATATTATTGAATCCATTACCTAACCCTTCACATTAACATGGAAATTAAAAAGGAATCCAATAAAGAAATAGGATAACAGAAACAGAACAACTCCAAATGCAGGATTGAAAATTGCAATTATTGCCGATTCAGTACAGGCACATGCCCTGAAATTCATGGAAAGTGAAAAATAAGTTTTACTACCAATCGGATTTTCATAGTAAAGGTAGCCTGTCCATAACTGCATTCCTGTTGCAATTAATGCCAGCTCCATAAAAATATTATTTAACTGGTATGCCCATACTTCAAAACCGAAATAAAATATCATGAAAATAAATATCGGAAGAAATGAAGCAAACAGAGCCAGTTTCTTCGAACGCTCAATACCCAACTTAACTATTAATGTATTTTTACCGGCAAGTTTATCTCCTTCATAATCCTTAAAGTAAGTATACAAGGTCATTAACCCGTTTAATAAAGAAAGGTAGAGGATCATTAAAATGTTTCCGACAGAAATTATTGAAGCGTCTGTTTTTCCTGAGGCCAAGAATCCAAACACAGCACAAATAGAAATCATAATACCAAAAATTATATTCCCCCAGATTCCGTAACCTTTGGCATATTCATAAATAAGATTAAGTATTATTCCTGCAAAAAGTGGTATTACAGCAACAGGTTCCAGATAAAACCATGTAACCAGAATTGCACAGGTCATAAGCAGCGTAGATAAAAGTATTGCATACTTAGGATTCAACTCTCCTGTAACCATTGGTCGTTCAGGGGCATTTATTCTATCTTCGTTTATCCCAAGGTAGTCGTTATAAATCTGATTAATGCCCCACGCAAAAAATAGAATTATCATTATTACAACTAACTTTGTAAACGAGGTTGGCTGAAAAATTAGAGAATGTTTTTCGGTTGAGTATGCAAGATACTGGTAATAAGAAATACCGATCAAACCGGCTATTCCTGTAATGAAGGAATAATATAGCCTCATTGATTTTATGTACGCTCTTATAAATGTTTCAATTTTTTTTATATGAATCATATTTATTCTTCTTTATAACTTTATTACCCGTTTATAAAAATCTGCTTCTTCACCTCTATTCCAGCCGTTAATTACCTGTTGTGATAATTCTTTTGAAAGAGGCAGAACAGTAATATTATTTTCCTTAACAATTGCTGCTATGCGGGCAGAGCAAATCTCGCAAAGCCAGCTATCGCCGGATTTTCGGAAAGAATCCCTCATTCGAGCATAAATCAAATCAAAGTCCTCATCCTTAATATTTCCGAAAGAAATATTTAAGAATTCACAAGGCTGGACATCTCCTTTTGCATTAATGTAAAACCGATCTGTACCACCGGCAGTGCAACCGAACATATCGCTTCTTTCATCTTCAATCTGTGCATATATAAAAGGATAATTCCTGAATTCTTTCCTGTTATTGTACTGGTGTACTTTTTCTTCTATATGAATAAGATCCTCTCTTGAAAAGTTGCCTATGTCAGCACCAAGCCATCCACCTGATGGCTTAGGTTTAATTAGCTGAATTAATGTTATCCCTAATTTTTGTGCAAGCTCAATAATTTTTTGAAAGTTACCATTATAAAAATCTTCTTTAAGAATGCAGGTATTTGCTGTAACTTCCAACCCGGCTTCATGACATAAGATTATTCCATTAGATAAATTATCCCAGGCTTTCTCATTTTTCATGAACTGATTTATTCTTTCGGGATATGGAGAGTGAAGAGAGAACATAATACCATATACACCGGCATTTTTAAGTTGCAGAAGCTTTTCCCTGCTCATACCGTCCCCGGTTGAATTAATCCAGATTTCACCGACCTTGATTGCATCGCACAATTTTAAAAGTTTATCAAACACAAGGAATGGTTCACCGCCTTCAATATTAAAAAATGAGACTCCCCTTTTATCAAGTCTTGCTGCAATATCGCAAAGAAGATTTATATCCACATCTTTACCTTTATCCATCTTCTGATAACAATGTTCACAATTATAACGACAGGCAGAAGTAACTGATAGAAGAACTGAAATACATGGCATACTTTCTTCCGAAACCAAAACTTTCTTGCTGGCTTTAAAAAATGCCTTTGACGGAAACGCCGGTACATACAGATTCATTTTAATGTATTTCCCAGATTTGACATACTTGTTCATTTTCATTTTAGAAAGGAAGAAAAGTAATCGTTTGAGAAACCGGATAAAATTTCTTGCGGGTATTTTACCTGTAAGCATTTCAAGCAGGAAATGGAAAAAGACATATATTTTAATATAGTTATCATATATCATCTTCTCCCGACCAATTAAATATTTTATATTACCCATAACCAAATCCTCTTATAGATATTTATTTTCTTTGTACCAAAGGATAGTTTTTTCTATACTTTCTTCCAGAGAATAATCCGGAGTAAAATCCAGAAGAGCCTTTAGCTTTTCAGAAGAGTACTCAATATTATCATAAAATATATTTACTCTGCCTCGTGAAATTGGCGGCGCATTTTTACTTCTGGATATTGTGTACATAAGTTCCGTTAAAAATGCAGGCGGATAAATAATTGATTTAGGAATCCGATGAGGTATTTTAATGCCTGCTTTTTCGCAAAACAGGTTGAACAAATTAAATTGATTCGGAGCCTCGGGAGCAACAGCAAGAATTTTATTTACTCCCTGTAATTCTTTTTTATATGACAGATAATAAATTTTTCCAAGATCTCTTGCATATATGGTATGAAATTTATTTTTCTTTGAACCCGGCAGAAAATGCAAACCACCTTTTACGAGTTTAATGAAATCGTAAAATCCTGAATGAAATTCTCTTTCTCCATATACCCAGGCAGGTTCAAGTATTGTTAAATTGAATTGATTCAGCTCAGCAAACTTAATTGCCTGAACATTTGCTTCAGCCTTTGTATCCCTGTAAAAATTTAAAGCCGAAGGAAAGATCTTATCCATAAAATATTTGTAATGGGAACTGTATGGATAGTTCTCGTCCTTTACAATTGAAGAGGATTCTTCACCGTAGCATGAAACTGATCCGGTTATGATTAAATTATTAATACTGTTTGCATAGGCAGCTTTCAAAACATTTGATGTACCTTCAACATTCACTTTACGGAAATCTTCATACGTACCCCAGTCTCCTACTTTTGCTGCAGTATGAATAACAAAATCGATTCCCGAATTAAAAACAGAGATCAATTTTTGCAGATCGGTTACATCCCCGTAAACAATATCTGCACCCAACATTTTCAAAAAACCAGTATCACTTCTTTCTCTCACCATACAAAATGGACTTATTCCTTTTGAATGGAAATATTCGGTAATATGACTTCCTATCAATCCATTTGCTCCGGTGACTAAAATCCTTCCCATCTAACTAATCCTACGAGAGATTAAATATTCAGTTAAGCATTTGATATACTCATAATGATCCTTGAAATCGCGGGCAGCTATATTGAAATCATTTAAGAGAAGCTGTTTATTCTTAATTTCTAAAATTTTTGATTTTTCTTTTGTAATCTTACCGATACAGAAGAGTTTAATTCCAATGTCTTCAGCATCTTTAATCAATATTTTTTCGTCTCTCTGATTAATTGTGAAAAGCAATTCATACTCACCGCATTCGCCAAATAGCAGACATTCTTTGGGAAGACCAATTTTGTTAATCCAATCAATGCCAGGTTTAAAATAAGGTAGATTGTTAACAACAAAACCGCACTCATTTATTTCTGAGATGATATCCAATGATTTATACAGTCCGTCGCTTGTATCAATACATGAAGTAGCATAGCTTGAAACAAGTTCAGCCTCCCTGAAACGTAGCGGAAAAATAATCTTATGTTTTTCGAAAAGCTCATCACCCTCACCAGAATTAATTTCATATAATGAGGAAGCGGCTTCGAAATTCCCTCTGCCAATCTCCCCGGTTAAAAAAATAAGATCTCCGTCGTTTGCACCTTTTCTTGTTACAATTTTGTTTGCCTCACCTATAGCAATTCCTGTAAAATTCCAATTTTCACAATAACCAAAATCACCTCCGATAAAGGCAATTCCGCATTTTTCCAGTACATATGCAATTCCTTTTGAAAGAGAATCGATAAAATCAATACTCCAGGAGTGTTCGCAGTTAAGACTATTACAAAAGAATAAAGGTTTTCCTCCACATGCAAAAATATCACTCAGTGTACAAGTGGCAAGGTTCATACCCAGAATATAAGGATCATTTAACCTGAAGTGATCTTCATTAGAATATGTATCGACAGTAATCAGATAATCTTTGTTGCCCAACTTAATAATTTCCGAATCTGACTGAAAGAATTGATTTCTATGTCTATCAGACTTCCTGAAATTTCCAAGTATGGTTTTTATTATTTCATATTCACTAATCATTTATCAACTCTTTAATAATCTCATTTGTAAAATGCGCATTTAATTCGATTCTGTTGTCATAATAATGTCATAAAAATGTAAAAACCTATTTGATCTATTCCCTTAGGATAAAAAAGTAAAAATTTCTGTTTGATATTTGGGAAATAAGAATTTATATTTCGTTCAAATGAATAGAGATTTAAACATATTAAATAAAAGCTGGGCTTGGTGGTGGAACCTCCGCGTTTCGCTATCTGGCATGTGATAGATAAAAATTAAATAATAGCCGTGGATAGTGAAACAACTGTCCACGGCTTTTTCATTTTAAAGCCGTGAGAATGCAAATCACGGCTTTTTTGTTTGCTGGATATTACACTTAATAAATAACAAATGATTAGAGAATCAAAAAATTAAAAAACAATTTAGGAGTTACCATGCGAGACAACAAATTTCACATTCACGTAAATGATATGCCGAACAAATGGTATAATATTCTTCCGGATCTTCCTGTACCATTAGCACCACCAATTCATCCCGGGACAAAAAAACCGATTAATCCTGAAGACCTTGCAGCAATTTTTCCAATGGAATTAATCCAACAGGAAATGAGTCCTGATAGGTTTATTGAAATTCCGGATGAAGTACTGGATGTTCTTTCCTTAAGCAGGCCAACACCAGTCATCAGAGCTTACAGGTTAGAGAAAGCGCTCGATACTCCTGCCAAAATTTATTTCAAGTATGAAGGTGCAAATTCATCCGGAAGTCACAAATTAAACACGTCAATTGCACAGGCTTACTATAATAAAAAAGCCGGCATTAAAAGGATTGCAACTGAGACAGGTGCTGGTCAATGGGGCAGTGCGTTGGCAATGGCTTGTAATCATTTTAATATGGAATGCCAGGTATTTATGGTAAAAGTAAGTTTTCAGCAGAAACCTTACAGGAAATCATTGATGCAGTTATTTGGCGCTGAAGTAATTCCAAGTCCGTCCAATCTTACAAACTCCGGAAGGAATGTTTTGGCACAATATCCGGATTCTCCCGGTTCACTCGGCATTGCAATTAGTGAAGCAGTTGAAGTTGCTGCACAGCGTGATGACACAAACTATTCACTTGGGAGTGTGTTGAATCATGTCTTACTGCACCAGACAATTATTGGTGAAGAAGCAAGATTGCAGATGGAGATGGCCGGAGATTACCCGGATATAGTTATTGCTTGTGTTGGTGGCGGAAGTAATTTTGGTGGAATCGCATTCCCATTCCTAAGGGACAAACTTACCGGAGATAAAAAAGAACTTGAAGTTATTGCAGTGGAACCGGCTTCCTGTCCTACATTGACCCGAGGTAAATTCACATATGATTTTGGAGACGAAGCAGGATTTACACCTTTACTTAAAATGTACACGCTCGGGCATAATTTCATTCCGGCAAAAATTCATTCAGGCGGATTAAGGTACCATGGAATGTCACCAATTGTATCTCACTTAAAGAGTCTTGATTTAATTAAGGCTGAAGCTTATTATCAGAAGGAAGTATTTGAAGCGGCAGTTCTATTTGCCCGTGAAGAAGGAATTGTTCCTGCACCTGAAAGTTCACATGCGATTAAATCTGCTATTGAACAGGCTAATAAATGCAAAGAAAGCGGAGAATCAAAGACTATCTTATTCAACCTTTCAGGACATGGATTTTTAGACCTTGCTGCATATGATGCATATCTTAGTGATCACCTTGAAGATCATGAAATGACTGAAGAAGAAATTGCAGAAAATGTAAAAGATCTGCCTGAAGTATTAGTCTAAAACAATTCACTATTAATTGTTCAATCCCCTCTCATCATAGAGAGGGGAATATTTTTCCAGGAAGTTTAATGCCCGCCTTCTACCTTGCTGTTCCTTCTATATAAATTTTAAACACTATAGTAATTCCGTAAAATAATTTTACGATTATTATTTCCTTTTATATCAAACGTTTATAAGTCTGTTGTAAAATAATTTTACAATCGCCAATTCAACATTGAAAGCTTAGCCGGACTTTATTCAGCTTAAAACTAATTTAACTTACTGGCATAATGATTGTTTAATAAGCAGCAGTTGAAAATGAAAAACTTTCAGGGAGAATAAAATGCAAAAGAGAATTTTATTAGTAGATGATGAATCAGCTTTAAGAAGATCATTGTCTCTTGGACTAAACCAGAATGGTTATGATGTAGAACCATGTGAGAATGGATTAACCGCTCTAGATAAACTTGATCTTTACAGCAAGAGTCATATGAACCTTGATGTTGTTGTGCTTGACATTCAACTTCCGGATATAAACGGTAAAAAGCTTGGCAGAATTATAAGATCAAAATATCCTGATGCAACAATGCTTTATATAACCGGCTATGTGGATAAACTTGATCTTCTTGAAATTGAAGACTTAAAGGTGGATGGCTTACTTGAAAAACCTTTTACCGCAGATGTACTCAGTAAACAACTTGACCAGATTTTAAATAAAAAACCATTGACTGAAGAAACAAAGGAAAAAGAAAAGGCTGAACCCGTTACGACATCAGCTTATATTTTAATTAAGATTAAACAAAACGCTGATTTCTTTTCCCTTTATAAAAAACTATACTTTATGGAAAATGTTCTTTACTGCGATGCCACACGCGGAGACATAGATATTTTTATGCTTATTCAATCAGATTCATCTGAAGCATGCAGAGACTTATTTGAAAATGGAATTAAGAACTTAGATGAAATTGAAGAAGCTACTTTCCTGCCGGTAGATGTTCCTGTCCTGAATGATAACATCAAAGACATAATAAGCAGTGTAGGCATTACAATGTTTGATGATTTGCCTGAAATGTCAAAAGTAAGAGATAGCAGAAAATCCGTTTGTTCTTATGTTCTTGTTGATGTTGACAGGGAAAGACTTCAGGAGATTTATCCTGTTCTCCGTCTTACTGAAAATGTACTTTACTGCGATTATATTTCCGGCAAGTATAATTTAGTTCTTATGGTTCACGGTCCGCAGTTCAGTGAGATTGATAAGATCATTACAAATAAAATTGTTAATCTTGGCGGTGTTCTTAAAGTAAAGGAATACCCGATAATAAATATTTTTGAAATGTAACGAGGGACGAAACTGAATACTGAATGCCTGGTTAATCCCTGCATTCAGTATTTGTTTTAACTTAGTTCCTTATCCGGTTAACTTTATTGCCCGTTTATGCTGAACAAAATTCTTTTAATGGAGCAGTTAATTCTTCATCGCTTTTTAAAGCGAAGGGAATTGCCTGCTCTGTTTTCATTTTAAATAAAAGGTAGCAGTTATGACAGACATTTCTATCCGCGAAGACAAAAAAGAAATTCTGAATTTCAAAATTGACCTGATTAACAAAAGGCACCAGGAAGGTTCGCTTATTACCTTGCTTCAGTCTGCACAGGATTCATACGGTTATGTACCGGAGAAAGTAATTCATTATATAAGCGAACTTGTTGGAATTCCGTCATCGGAAATTTATGGTGTGCTAACATTCTATTCGCAATTCAGGTTAAAGCCGATGGGAAAAAATATAATAAGGATTTGCGAAGGAACAGCCTGCCACGTTAACGGCGCAAAAACGGTTCTATCTGTTCTGCAGGATGAACTTGGGATTTCCGTTGATGAAACTACTGATGATGGTTTATTTACACTTCAGTCTGTTGCCTGCCTTGGCTGCTGCTCCCTTGCACCCGTTATGATGATTAACCAGGAAACTCACGGTAACCTTACGACAGAAAAAATTAAAAAAGTAATTAAGAGTTACAAATCCAACCAACACGCAGGAGTTACAAATGAAAAAAATTAAAGTTGGACTTGGTACCTGTGGTGTTTCTGCCGGCGGAGAATTAGTTTATAATAAACTCAAGCAGTCAATCAGTGAATTAAATCTTGATGTTGAATTAAGCGAAACCGGTTGTATGGGAATGTGTTATGAAGAAGCTCTTGTGGAAATTGAAGACGACAATGATAAATATCTTTACTCAAAAGTTTCTGTTGATAAAGTTGGCAGAATAATTAACGAACACATAATAAACAATCAACCCATCAACGATTGGATTATTAAAAGCAGCCAGGTTTCCAAAGAAGAATCTTTCTTAAAACACCAGACAAGAATTGTTTTAAGAAACTGCGGGGAAATTAATCCTTCTTCAATTGATGATTACATTGCAAAGAACGGCTACAATGCAATTCAAAAAGTTTTAAATGAATATTCCCAGCAGGATGTAATTGAGATTGTAACCAAATCCGGTTTACGCGGAAGAGGCGGCGCCGGCTTTGCTACAGGAATGAAATGGAAATTTGCAAATCAATCCGTGGCAGATAAAAAATATATTATCTGCAATGCAGATGAAGGCGACCCCGGCGCATTTATGGACAGAAGCGTGCTTGAAGGAGATCCTCATTCTGTATTGGAAGGAATGATGATTGCCGGCTACACTATTGGCGCCGATGAAGGAATAATTTACGCAAGAGCAGAATATCCTCTTGCAATTAAAAGATTAAAAAACGCTTTGCAGCAATGCAGGCAAAAAGGAATTCTTGGTAAAAATATTTTCGGCACTTCTTTCAGTTTCGATATTAGAATTAAAGAAGGAGCCGGTGCTTTTGTATGCGGTGAAGAAACTGCACTTATGGCATCTGTAGAAGGGAGAAGAGGAATCCCCCGGATTCGTCCTCCCTTTCCTGCAGTTAGCGGTTTGTGGGGCAAACCAACCAACATTAACAATGTAGAAACTAATGCTAATGTTCCATGGATAATCTTAAACGGCTGGCAAGCTTTTGCTTCAATGGGCACAGAGAAAAGTAAGGGCTCAAAAGTTTTTGCACTTGCAGGAAAAATTAAAAGAAGCGGTTTAATTGAAGTGCCGATGGGTATGACGATAAATCAAATTGTGTTTGATGTCGGCGGTGGAATTAAAAACGACAGAAAATTTAAAGCCGTTCAGATTGGCGGTCCTTCAGGCGGCTGCATACCTGCTTCAATGGGAGATTTAAGAATTGATTATGATGAGATCGTTAAAACAGGAGCCATCGTTGGCTCTGGTGGTTTAATTGTTCTGGATGATACAACCTGTATGGTTGATCTTGCACGATACTTCTTAAATTTCACCCAGCTTGAGTCCTGCGGCAAATGTACATTCTGCAGAATTGGAACTAAGCGAATGCTTGAAATTCTTGAAAGAATAACTGAAGGGCATGGAAAAGAATCTGATATTGATTTACTTGAGAATCTTGCAATGCAAATTAAAAGTGCAAGCTTGTGCGGATTAGGGCAATCGGCGCCAAATCCTGTTTTAACAACAATAAAATATTTCCGAGAAGAATACGAAGAACACATTCTTAATAAACGATGCCCGACTCATTCCTGCTCATCATTAATTACTTACAACATAATTGAAGAGAAGTGTAAAGGCTGCGGCGTATGCATAAAAGCGTGCCCAACCGGTGCAATTACAGGCAAGAAGAAAGAATTGCATTACATAAACTATGAACTGTGTATTAAGTGCGGCAAATGTTATGAATCCTGCCGGCTTGACGCAGTTGAAAAAATATAATAATCATCCTGGAAAAGTTTATGGAAAATATAAAAGTAACAATTAACGGCAAAGAGTTCGAAACAACCAACGACAAAACAATTCTTGAAGTTGTAAACGAAAACAAGGTTGATAACATTCCGACTTTATGCGAAGATAAAAGACTTGAGCATTACACTTCCTGCTTTTTATGCGTTGTAGAAGTTGAAGGACTGAACAGATTAATTCCTTCCTGCTCAACTAAAGTTATCAACGGAATGAAAATAAAAACAAGAAGCGAAGCAGTGCTCAAATCAAGAAAGACTGCGCTTGAATTGCTTATGTCCAACCATTACGCGGATTGTATTGGTCCCTGCACAAACAACTGCCCTGCCGGAGTTGATGCTCAGACTTACATTGCTTTAATCTCTATGGGTAAATACAAGGAAGCGTTAAAGCTTGTTAAACAAAATAATCCTCTTCCCCTTTCTATTGGAAGAGTTTGCGTAAGAGATTGCGAAAAAGACTGCCGCAGAAATTATGTTGATGAACCTGTTTCTGTTAATGCACTTAAAAGATTTGTTGCCGATCTTGATTCAATAAACAAATGGATTCCTGAGTTAAAGCCAAAAAGAAATAAAAAGGTAGCAGTGATTGGAAGCGGTCCCGCCGGTTTAACCTGCGCCTATTTTTTAACTCTTGATGGTAATGATGTTACTATTTTTGAAAAGCTGCCGGAACTTGGCGGAATGTTAAGGTACGGAATTCCGGAATACAGATTACCGAAGAATATACTTGATACAGAAATCAACTGGATACTTGATCTTGGCGTCAAGGTAAAAACAAATGTTGAACTTGGAAAAGATTTTTGCCTCGATGATTTGAAAGCACAAGGATTTGAATCCGTGTTTATAGGCGTTGGAGCACACAAGGCAACTAAACTTGGTTTGGATGGTGAAGAAAAAACCGTTGGAGTTTTCCGGGGAATTGATTTCTTAAGAGAAATAACTTTTAACCAAAATAAAACTCTTAACGGAATTGTAATTGTTGTTGGCGGAGGAAACACTGCAATTGATGCTGCCAGAACAGCTTTAAGATGCGGTGCAGATCAGGTTAAAATTGTTTACAGGAGAAGCATTAACGAAATGCCCGCTGCAAAAGAGGAAATTGAAGCTGCGCAACATGAAGGCGTTGAAATTTTATTCCTGACAAATCCTAAATCTCTTGTAGTTGAAAATGAAAAGCTTAAAGGAATTGAATGCTTAAAAATGCAGCTTGAGGAAACAAAGCCAGGTGAACGCCCCCGCCCTGTTCCGGTTGCAGGCTCAGAATTTATAATCAACTGCGACCATATCATAAGCGCAATAGGACAGGCAGTTGATACGTCATTTGTTCAGAAAGATAAGAATATTGGTTTGGAAAAATGGGGAACAATATCTGTTAACAAAGATACGCTCGAAACATCATTCCCTGGAATATTTGCCGGTGGAGATGATGTAACCGGCCCATTAACCGCAATCAGTTCAATTGCCCAGGGCAAGAAAGCCGCATACGCAATAATGAATTACCTTGAAACCGGCGAAGCTAAAAAATCAGATTTTAAATTCTATAGCCTAAAACATAAGCTTCACAAATTAACTGACCGGGAATTTGAGCAGTACAAAAAAATTCCGCGTGAGAAGATTGCTGAAATTCCTTTAAGCGAAAGAAATAATTTTTGTGAAGTTGAACTTGGAATAAACGAGGACCAATCTTTACAAGAAACAGAAAGATGCCTTGAGTGCGGCTGCTCTGAATATGCAGACTGTACATTAAGAAAATACTGCGATGAATACCAGGTTGATGTTTCTGAGTTTATCGGCGAAACAAGAAAATATATGGTGGATGGCAGACATCCGTTTATTCTTCTTGATTCCAATAAATGTATAAACTGCGGTAAGTGCGTTAGAACTTGTTCAGAAATATTAAAAGTATCTGCACTTGGATTTGTTTACCGCGGATTCAAATCAATTGTAAAGCCGGCAATGGAAAAAGCTTTAAGCGAAACTAATTGCATTGCCTGCGGTAACTGTATTGATGTTTGTCCTACCGGCGCAATTGCAGAGAAGTATCCATTTAAATTGCTTGGAACCTTGCCGAAAGAAAATATTGAAACAGTCTGCAATTTCTGTTCGATTGGATGCAAAGTTAACTTTAAGAAAATTACAAACGATATTTTCTATGTTTCAAATTCAACAGAAGAAATAAAAGAAACTCACAACAAAGGATTCCTCTGTTCAAAAGGAAGATTCGGCCATCGTTATCTTCTTCAAAAAAACAGAATACTCACTCCGCAGATTAAGCAGAATGGCTTGTACAGTAATGTTGACGAAAATGCGGCACTTAAATACACTGCTTATAAACTGAAAGAAATTATCCGTGAATACGGAAAAGAATCTGTTGCTGTTTTTGCATCTCCAAAACTCTCCAACGAAGAACTTTATCTGCTTCAGAAGTTTGCAAGAATTGGAATAGGCAATAACAATATTCACAGCTTTTCCAATATGCTTTACGGACTTGAGCTGAACAGCCTTGATGATTCAGTTGGATTTACTTCTTCAACCATTGATTCCGGAAAACTTGAAAAGGCAGATGTAATTGTTGTGATAAACTCTAACCTGTCTGAAGAAAACCTTGTGATGGAATTAAAAATAAAAGCCGCGCAGAAAAGAGGTGCTAAAGTTATTCTGATTAATTCTTCTGAAATAAAATTAACCCGGCAGGCTGACCTGTGGATTGACAGTAAAAAAGGAACGAACACTTCCCTTCTTAATGCAATGATGAAACAGCTTCTTGATGATGGTAAGATTGATAACAGTTTTATTTCATCCAGGACAGAAAAGTTTGAGGAATTCAGGCAAAGCATTGATGAATTAAAAATCCAAAACGCACTGGATATTTCAGGGGTAAGCAAAGACAAATTTGCAGCATGCCTTCAGCTTCTATCAAACCCGGATTTAAACATTATATTTATTTATAACATTGATTCAACTGCGGACAAATCATTAAATGATCTTCAGGCAGTTAATAATTTTCTATTGATGACTGGCAGAGTTGGTAAAGAAAATAACGGAATTATCCTTCTTAGAGAATTCAATAATTCTGCCGGCTTAATGGATATGGGCGTTATACCTGATTATCTTCCCGGCTTTGTTAAAGCTTCCGATAAAGATGAGGTAGAGAGAATTGGAAGATTCTGGAATCATAATTTAAATGAAAACTTCGTTCCGGTTAACCTGCTAAGTAAACTTAAACGAGGTGAAATAAAAGCTGCATTAATCTTTGGTGAAGACCCGCTCTCACATAGTAGCAACAGCAGGTACTTAAACAATCTTGAACTGCTTGTTGTGAGCGATTCATTCCATACTGCTACAACTGCTGAAGCAGATGTGATTTTACCGGCTTCTACTCATATTGAACAGACAGGGACTTATACAAACTGCGATAACATAACTCAAAGATCAAACAAAGTAGTTGACAGCTTAAACATGTTTGCAAACTGGGAAATAATTAAAATGCTCTCTTCCCAATTCTCAGATCAGTTTAACCATAAATCAATTGAAGATGTTTTTGCTGAGATTAAATCTGTAAACAGGTTTTACAATTACTCAGAAGCTGGAAAGTTCTGGATGGATAATTTCTTTACAAACGGATTTACAAAACAAAAGTTGAATTTCCAAAATTACGATATAAATTTATCTACGTTTGACCCGGTTAAACCAGCTATACATTACCAGGAAAATTACTATTTTAAGAACATAAAAATGCAACTTATGTAGCCAGGCATTAATGTTTAGTAGTTTCACCCTTATAAACGAATTGTTTGATAACATCGTAATCTTCAACGGTGATTATTCAATCATCTATTGCGGCAATTCTATTAGAAGTCTCCTCTTACAAAATAAAATAGATATTAATCATTTAAATCAAATTGAAATTATCAGGGTTTCAGCAGGTAAGTTAAAAGAGAATAAATATATTACTTTCAACTTCGGAAGAATAAAAGAAGATTTTGTTTTATTCCCATATGAAAACCAGGAAAACTTTTATGCTTTTGGTTTGAAAGATAAGGTAATGCACATTGCCACGATTGAACACGATCTGAAAGAAAGAGTTAAAGAACTGGAAAGTCTTTACCAAATAAGCAAGGACCTTGATTCGCCTGGTGAGATAAAAGATATTTTGGATGCTGCAATAAATCATATTCAGCAGGCATTTCAATTCCCGGCAGATACAATTGTGAATATTGAGATTGGTAAAAATATTTATGGAATTACCGATTGGAATCCCAATGATATTTACGACCTTGTCGAAAGTGAAATAAAACCAAACGGGCAGAAAAAAGGAAAGATAAAGGTTTTCTCAAAGAACAAAACCGGTTTGCATAAGGACGCAAATAAATATATTGATGAGGTTGCCAATAAGATATCCCGGAAGATTGAACAGAACGAGAGAGAAAAAAATCTTGAGAAGCAACAGAAAATTCTAAAAGCAAAAAATGAAATTCTTCTTAGACTTGGTGAAGAATGCAAGCAAAGCCGTGAAAAATTAAGAGCGTTCTTCAGCGCTATTACTAACACAATTATTGTGGTTGATAAGGATTTCAATATCAGCATGTCCAATAAGGATGAAATTGGTGATGCCGGGAAATGTTATAATAAATTATTCGGTTTGAATGAGAGATGCCCTGAGTGCCCTACATTAGAATCTATACGAACCTGCAACAGTGCAGTGCAGGAAAGAATTATAGAGGATAAATATTTCCAGCTTAACACTTATCCGATTTTTGGTGAGAATGGAGTTGTCGATAGTGTGCTTGAGGTCTGTATGGATGTTACTATGCAGAAAAAAATGGAAGAACAATTACTGCAGTCTTATAAACTTGCGTCGCTTGGTAAACTTGTTGCCGGAGTAGCACACGAGATTAATAATCCAAATACTTTTATTCTTGGCAATCTTAAAATTATCCAGGAATCCTTCACCGATATTTTTCCTTTACTGGATTTGTATTACCAGTATCACCCTGATTTGAAGATTGCAAGACTTGATTACAAAACCTTTAAGGAAAATATTACAATTCTTGTGGAGGACATGCTTACCGGCGCTAACCGTACTAAGAAAATTGTAACTGACCTGCGCAACTTTGCTAAAAAAGATGAAGGCGGCTTAACAGAAAATATTGACCTGAACAGCATTATTACAAATAACCTGACATTCACGCAAAAGCACACAAAGAAATATGCTAAGCTTGAAATTGAACTTGGCAGCGATATTCCAATATTCAAAGGCAATTCAAATAAGCTTGAACAATTGCTTGTTAATTTGATCTTAAATGCTTCTGAGGCAATTGAGTGTGAAGGCGGTCTAATAAAAATTACCACAAACTTTGATAAAGATACTAATAACATAATCCTTACCGTGAGCGATAATGGTATTGGGATGCCTGATAACGTTAAGAAAAATATTTTCGATCCGTTCTTTACTACAAAAAGAAATAAAGGAGGAACGGGACTTGGTCTTTCAATTTCCTACGGAATTGTTAAAGACCATAACGGTGAAATTGAAGTTGATTCCAAAGTTGGGCAGGGCACTAAATTTACAATACGAATTCCTGTAAATAAAAACTAAATATATATGATTAAAATTCTCCTAATCGATGATAACCAGGCGGTACTTAACTTCCTTAGGATATTTCTTCTTCAGAAAGAGAAATATGAAATAACAACATTGCAGGATTCGTCAAAAGCATTTGATCTATTAGACAAGGAAAAGTTTGATGTCCTTTTGCTTGATATGGATATGCCGGAAGTGACCGGTTTAGATATTTTAAAACATATCAAACTGAAAAAAATTGATCTTGTGACAATTGTACTAACCGGAGTGGAAGATATTGACCTTGCAATCTCTGCGATGAAGCTTGGCACTTTCGATTATATGCTGAAACCGATTGAAGAAAATAAATTAATCGAAACAATTGAAACCGCAATCAGGCAAAAAGAAATTGTTAAAAGCGAAATTGAATCTCCCGGTAAATTTAAACTTGATGATCTGACATACAAGGACGCTTTCAAAAATATTATCACCTGCGATGAAAAGATTATAAGAATATTTCAGTTCGTGGAAAAGTTTGCCCAGACTGATAACAGCGTTTTAATCTGGGGTGAAAGTGGTTCCGGTAAAGAACTCATCGCAGAAGCAATTCATAAAATTAGCAGCAGACGAGATAAGAAATTTGTAGCCGTAAATGCCGGCGCATTCGCTCAGGAATTATTCTCGAGTGAATTCTTTGGTTATGAAAAAGGTGCGTTTACGGGAGCATCACACGATAAATCCGGATTCCTTGAAGAAGCAAACGGCGGCACATTATTCCTTGATGAGATAGGCGAATTATCTCTGCCAATCCAGGTAAAGCTGTTACGTGTTCTGCAGGAGGAAGAATTTTATCGTCTCGGCTCTACAAAAAATATCAAGGTAGATGTAAGGATAATCGCTGCAACAAATAAAAATCTTTTTGAAGAAATTAAGAAAGGAAGTTTCAGGAAGGATTTATTCTTCAGGCTAAATATAAATTCAATCTATGTTCCCCCGCTACGCGAAAGAAAAGGAGATATAGAATTACTTTCCGGTTATTTCCTTAAGAAATTCAGTGCAAAGTACAACAAGAGCATTGAAAAAATTTCAGAACCTGTTTTGAATTGTTTCAGGAGTTATCCTTTTCCGGGTAACGTGCGCGAGCTGATGAATATTATCAACAGCGCTATAATAGTGGAAACAACAAACGAGCTAAGGAAAAAATCCTTACCAAATTATTTCTTATCAACGAATGGTTCTTACAAAGAATTTGATGAAGGTATTATACCGCCTACTTTAAATGAAGTTGAAAAGCAGCACATTAAAAAAGTTTTGGAGTTTACAAACAACAATAAGACAAAGGCAGCTGAGATACTGGATATCTCGCGCGTTAACCTTATAGCGAAAATTAAAAAGTACGAACTCGAATAAAAGCGCTAAGTTGTCTTCTCTTAATGCGGTAGTTTAAAAGTCAGTTTAAGATGAAATCCATTATCATTCTGCATCTTTAAAAGTCCTTTTAACTGCTGAGCGGAAATTTTAATTAACAACATACCAAGAGAATCAAGTTTATCTGCGTTAAAATTCTCCGGAAGCCCAACCCCGTTATCCCTGTATTCAAATACAATATTTCCGTTTTCTTTCTGCTCAACTGATACTTTAATTACCGGTTGCTCAACTTCTCTGAACGCATGCTTAATCGAATTTGTAATTAACTCATTCAACAAAAATCCTAATGAAACCGTAACATTCACCGGCATATTTATTTCCGGACTAAAACATTCAAAACTAATTCCGGAATGAGAAAGGCTTTTAAGCTGAAAATCTCCAACATCTTTAAGATATTTTCCGATTAAAATCTTATCAAGATTAGTTGAAAAGTAGAGTTTATCATGAATCAGGGATATTGCATTGATCTTGGATTGTATTTCGGCAAGTACAGTTTTAATATCTTTATAACTATAATCCTTAATCGACTGAAGCGATATAGTGCTTATTAATAAATTAAAATGATTTTTAACCCGATGATGAATTTCTCTTATCTGCATTTCTTTGCACATAAGATCATTTTTAAATTGCTCTAATAAAATTACCTGCTTCAGATCGTTTTGAATTATTTCACGGAGTGATATAATAAGTTCTTTATATTCTTCGGAGAATTGATTCTCTTTATTATCAAGCAGGCAGAAAGTACCGAATACTTCGCCATCAGGCCAGAAAATCGGCACTCCCATATATGAAATCATGTTAAATGGAATGCTTGGATTCTCTTTCCATTTATCATCCTTATGCGCATTAGGCAACAATAATTCTTTTTTACTTCCGGCTACATTTTCGCAATACCAGCCAAGTCCGAGTTTTAAATTTAAATTCTTCTCAAAGATATTGTTCACTGTTCTGCTTGATAAAAAAACTTCTAATGTTTCCTCGTTAAGCTTGTTAATTAAACCGGAAGGTACCCCAATAATTTTCGCTGCAAGATCAATAATTTTTTGCCATTTCCTTTCAACATCTTCAGGTATTTCCGGTTTATCATCAGACGTAATTGCAACAAGTACATCTTCAGATGATCCTTCCGTTTTTAATCTTGCTATTTTCATGAGAGGTTATGTTTATTCCTATTGTTATTAATTTACATGAAGGATGAAGCACATCGATTTTATATTATCGGTTATTCTGACCATTAATTATATAATTATTATCGATTTTAATTTTAATTTATTTATAACTCCATAATAAAAATATTGTTTGGGCATAATATTCACATTAAGAAAAAATAATTCATCAGGGACAGAGAGAAGTAAATTCAATAATAAATTAATACGATTGATTACTTAATGGTTTCACTCCAGACAATTAAGCTCAGTCTTCGTTCATTCATCCATAATACTACTAACGCAGGTTGGGGCGTCTCTTTAAATCCCTAGATAGTATTTCCCCTGATTTTGAATTAAGAATTGCTATTTAAGCAGAATTAATTTCCTTGTCTGAGCATAACTTCCGGCTTTTAGCTGGTAAAAGTAAATTCCGCTTGTCAGCATACTTCCTCCGCCTTCGGCGGACAGTTCTACTTCATATTCTCCTGCAGGTTGTTCTTCGTCCACGAGAGTTGCAACTTCATTACCAAGAATGTCATAGACTTTTAATGTAACAACTTGTAGAGACTGTCCGCCTGCGGTGGAATACCCTGTCTCTGCGAGTGGAATTGTATATTTTATTTTGGTAACCGGATTAAATGGATTCGGATAATTCTGGTAAAGTTTAAATTCAGTTGGATTGGCATCTCGGTTTACGGATTCAACTTCCGTTAATGTTGAGTTTATGTATCCTGGTGTACCATATTTGCCTGCAGCAGAAATCCAGTTACCCGGTAAATCATTATCAAGCATCGGAGCTTTCAGTTCTAATGTTGCACCGGTACCGTCAGCCTCAACGGGCCAGGAGAATTTATTATCGTAATGAACTGAATCGATAAGAAAACCATTAGAAGAATACAATCTTACAACTTCACCTTTATTATTTAGCCCGTAACCGAAATTACCTGTCTTATTCCTTACTAACGTAAAACAAGAATTGAACGAACTGGTATCTTTGCAAATAACTAAAAAATTTCTGCATCCAATCTTAGTGCCTTCAGGAAAAATAAAAGGAGACTCATCATTTTCATCTTTCAATATCCAGCCAGACAGGTTAACAAGCGTATCTTTCCTGTTGTATAACTCAATCCAATCTTCGCTATTGAATAAACCTGATGAGTTATAATTAATTTCGTTTATAATGATAAGGTTACTATCGCTGAACACTTCCTCTTCAAAGTAAGCAATTAGCAAAGAATCTTTGTCGGGTATAATTTGTAAGCACGAATTGTAAATTGTTGAATCACCATGCCTCCAGTATAAAAACCTGTAACCAAAGTAAGGCACGGCTTCAACAGTAAAAGGAATTCCTTTAAAGTATTTTCCTTTCAAACCAGGTTCGGGTATCTGCCAATTGAAAAATTTTAATTTACCAGCTTCCGTAATATTAGATGAGATTGTAATACTAACAGTGTCACTTATTTTAAAATACTCCATCATATGTTTCCAGGAATAGTTCTGTCTTTCTCCAGCAAACTCTCTAAGTTCTTCAACATTCTCATTCCACTCCTCAACAGAATTAAATGTTGGTTCTGGAGTCCATCCAACCTCACTAAAATCGGGATCTACTTTACCGCCCCATTTGGTTATATGTCTTGGAATTTCTTTGGCAATTATATTCTGCAGGCTATCGATATATTGAATTACATTACCAGGTTCAAAAAGCGTATTCATTAAATAAGTATAGCTCTGGATAAATTTATTTTTAAATTCTTTGTTCATTAATAATCTTCTGAACAGCAGGTTTGACCATGGTGGATTGGGCCAGCTTGGTCCGTTAGATGCTGCAGCAACAGCAATTGAATTTGTAGTTGTATAAATAAAAACCTGGTCCATATCGTAATTAATCCAGCGCCATTTTTTATAATTACCCGAGTTTGCTTTCCAGTATCTTATGTTATTTCCAGGCCAGTCTCTTTCCGCAAGATAGATATGACCTATTTGATAGTTAATATACTGATCAACATCCATAAGTGTTTTAACATATTCATAATGAATAGTCTGAGCCATGTCCTTGGATCTGACATAGTTCAGCATATTATTATATGCAGTGGCAGTACCGGCAATAATGTTTGCATTCCTTTCCAGCAGATCAACTTCACTTGCCGGAACATTAAAATTCTCTTCAAAATAATGTTCATTAATTTTTTCCCTTATGTTGTGAATGCCCCAGTATTCTCCGTTTAGAAAAACTACGGCAGGCCGAAATGCCTGGTAATCAATATCAAGTTCTTTTGACAGAATAGTGTGAGCCAACCCATCACGGAACATTGTAAAGACCTGGTCATCAGAAGAGCTTCGCAATAAAACGGATTCGAATTTATCAATATTCTTATCAGCAAAAAATTTATATTCAAATGAACCTTTACCGTAATCGCTTCGAGCAAACAGCGCCAGAGATTTTTGCGGGTATCTTGTACGCGAACAGCCGCCGAAAATTTTTATTCCAGCCAACTGATTAATTCTCTGTTCACCCGTTGATTCATAAAACTCAAAATTAACCGGGCGTTCCCAGTCCTGGTTTACATTACGAATTTTGGGATCGCATTCGCCGTAAGTGCCGTTTGTTCCGGTAACATAAATTCCGATCTTATCATCAAAAAAGTTATCCGGGTCCGTTACAATAGAAACGACAGGAAGATTAATCTCTTCATTAATAAAATAAGTTTGCGTTACAACTTCGCTTGGAACCATTCCTTCTGAAAATGCTTTTGCTCTTATTGCAGTAGTTGAATCCAGTTCTATTGGTTTAGTATAAAGTTCGGATGAATCATCAGGCGGAGTACCGTCTGTGGTAAACCTGATTCCCGCAGACGAATCGTTTGAGGATAAAGTTAATTGCTGATGTCCTTTATAAAATCCTCCTTTCAATGAAAAATCCGGTTCTTTAGTGAATCCATTAATATATTCTGCACTATTTATTTTTAACGGCGTTGGATGAGAGAAATATCCCCAGGAATTAATATCACCCTGAAGCCTGCCAAAAGACATATCATTTTTCTGCAGCCCGAATGTTATTGAATCAACCACATTACCGGAAGGATCGTACAATCCAATATATTCTCCATCCTTATCAAGTTTGAAATTTGTATGTAGAAGAGTATCTCTGCCGTCAGCCCAGAATATTTTAGCATTTACTGAACCAATGAGTGAATGATCCGGGATTTTCCATTTGTAAGGATTTGCCGCATCATCGGTTAAATAATACCCGGAAATATCAATTACTACCTGATTGAAATTTACTATTTCAATCCAGTCACTATACTCGGAAAAATCAAAGCTGACATTTGTAGAAGTGTTGGAAGCAAGAATCTCGTTGATATAAACTTTTGAAACCTGTGCGGTGCAGGTTTCCATAAGAATCCAAATACAATACAATAAAACAGATTTCGGTTTCATAAATCTGTTTTCTATTTAATCAGGATCATCTTTCTTGAGCTAACAAATGACCCTGTCTTCAGTCTGTACAAATAAATTCCTGATGATAAATTACCGGCATCAAATTTATAGTTATGTTTCCCCGGATTTAATTCTTTATCGGCAAGAACTCTAACTTCTTTTCCAAGCATATCATAAATCTTCAGTTCAACTTTACTTTTTTCTTTTAGTGAAAATGAAATGATTGTTTCCGGATTAAACGGATTCGGATAGTTTGTAAATAAAATTGTTTCAACAGGAACAGACAGGTTAGTAACATCAGTCGTTTTGTCTGTAAGCTGATCTTCAGGAGTATTGCCCGAATCGTAATAAGACCAGTCTGAACCAAGCTTGAAATAAATTTTGTTTGTGTTATCAAACAGCTGAGAATCAAACAATAAACCGGGAGTTGCAGCATTACTCACGTGAATTTCCACAGCCACCACATTTTCACCATTATGAAGTTTGTCCAATCCTTTAGCTGAATTTATAACCACCATTTTGGTCATATTCTGCGGTTCTATTGCAAGAGTATTATAAAAAACTTCTTCGTCCGTAAACATATTAATTCTTTCTACTTCATGGCCATTAAGATAAACTACAGCACCATCATTTCCCTTTATCATCAAACCAAAACCAATAAGGGATTCATAATTCTGAATTTCAAATTTCTTCCTGAAGTAAGCAGTAGTAACAGTAGCCAGTGTAGTCTTTATACCTGTTTTTCCAACTGTGCCCATAGGTGTTAAACCTGTTTTCCATGCTGATGCATCATAACCTTGAGCCTGCCAGCTTAAAAGTATTTTTGTTGTATCAACATCAAACTGAACAACGACCGATGAGTTCATTGAGTTTCCATTCATATCTTTTGCCCTGATATAAATTGTGTACTGTTGGTTATGTTCACAGGAAATTTTAACTGAATGTTCACGTTTGCCTGTTATAGTAAAATTATTTTCCATTTCATTAAAAGGCTTATCGGCAGTGCTGTATCTTAAAGTTGAATAGGAATCTGTCATCACCTCTAAAGTATAGGTTGTATCGTAAACAGTGAAAGGTGATGCCGGCAGTTTTACAATTTCAGGAGGAACATTATCAACATAAGGCTCCCATGCATTTATTGTATCAATTGCAGCAATTAATCTCTCGGCAATTTTATGATGAGACTCCACATTCGGGTGACCGTTATTTACATAGCCTCCGTTATAGTAAGGAAAGTAAGTATAAAATACATCCTTGTTACCACTTTCGTTTTCTTCCTGCACAACTTGCTGTACAGTGTTCTGAATCCATTCAACGTGCGCAGCTACTGCAAGTATTTTAATTCCGGGATAAACATCTCTTATCTGCGCAATAAATTCGTGATATCTCGTTTTATATAAATCGGTTTTATCCTGGGGAACGGCTGACGAGTAACCTCCGAAACCTGAATAATCATTTAAGCCAAGACAAACAACTACTAAATTTGGAATCCACCCTTCAAAATCCCATTTCGGATTTTCTGCAATCAATACCGTCCTGTCAAAAACATCCGGCAGGTTGCCTTGGTAATTGCCTGTATAATCAAGTACTAATCCATAGCCAGAACGACCTGACAAAACATACTGCGCATCAAAATGTCTTGCGGTTATCGAACCAAAACCCTCATAAATATTTGTGTACTTCTCAACATTGGAAGGAGCAGAATTATCTGTCCATTCATTACCGGAAGCACAGGTAAACGAATCACCGATAAACTCAATCTTTCTGACCGGTTTTTCTTTTGGAGGAAGAAGAGTCTTGCCATCATCAAGTATAAAACCATTGAATGAAAATTTAGTCCAGCTGGTTTCACTACGCTTTACGAATAAAATTGAATGTTGTCCTTCCGGTAAACCGGAAGCTAATGTATAAGATGATATTCCCGAATTTGTACCATGAAATACAGTCAGTATTGTATCATCGATTATAACATTGTAGTAGTCAAAATTATCATTCAACTTAACACCTATGCTTGTACCTTCAAACTCAGCATAGATATAAACGCCGGGCCAGGAGTGAGTTGGAGCTAAAGGATCTGTAAAATCCCATCTGCCGAAATATTGTATATTGGGATCGTCAGCCGGAATTGTTGTTTGACAATAAATACTGAATGGTGAAATGAAGGAGGAAGAGAGTAAGATTAAGAATAAGAGTAAGAATGGATTTTTACATGAAGTTTGATTCTTTAGATTAGTATTCATTTTTATGTTGAAAGTTTATTGCACAGGTTTAATTTGATTAATTAAGTAATTCTTTCAAAAGTTATGCCCTTTGCAGAAGCAGTTTTCAAACCTTAAAACTGAATTAACTTAATGATCCCGCTCATCATTCATTATTGAATTGATAAGATATTATTGTTTCGATAAACAGTGATTGAAAATTATTTAAACTTCTTAGCCAAAGCTTCCTGCACGCATGGCGGAACAAAATCGCTTACATCACTTTTAAGGTTGGCAAGGTTTCTAATTAAAGATGAATTAAGGTAAGTATATTTTTCATGAGGCATTAAAAAAATTGTTGCAATATCGCCTGCAAGTTTCCTGTTCATCAGTGCCATCTGAAACTCGAATTCAAAATCACTTACAGCCCGTAAGCCACGGATAATACCAACGGCACCAACTTCACGTGCATGGTCAACAGTTAAGCCTGTAAAATAATCCACGTAAACATTATCAAATTCTTTTAGACTTTCCTTTAACAGAAAAATTCTTTCATCAGCGGTGAATAACGTAACTGCTTTGTTTGGATTGACTGCAATAGTTACATTAACTTCATCAAAAAGATCTATTGCCCTTCTTACAATATCAATGTGTCCGTATGTAACCGGATCGAAAGTACCGGGATAAATTACTTTTCTCATATAGCACTCTTCGTAATTTCAACTGATAGAAAAATATAGAGCAGATACGAATTAAACAACATGTCTTCAGAAGTTAATTCATGTAGTCTTTTCAAACTTGTAAAGAAGTGTGTCACCTATTCGTTTAAAAGGTTCTGTTCCGAATTGCTGAATGTCTTTTTCTTTTGTCTGGATTGATCTTTCAACTATAATAATTCCTTCATCGTATAGGAAAGAATTAGCTAAAAGATTTTTCACCACATCATGAATATCATCTTTGAAGAAAGGCGGATCCGCAAGTATAAGGTGGTATTGTTTGTGGTTAGCTAATCTGGTTACCCCGATTGCTTCCATTTTATAAATGTAACACTGTTCATCAACTTTCAGATGCGAGATATTTTCACCAAGGATTTTATAAACAGGAAAATTCTTTTCAACAAAATCAACTTTCCCTGCTCCCCTGCTCAATGCTTCAAGTCCAAGTGAACCTGACCCGGCATAAATATCGAGCACTTCAATACCATCAAAGTCAATCGTGTTATTTAAAATATTAAAAAGTGATTCGCGGACTTTATCGGTTGTTGGTCTTGTAAATTTTGAACCTGGTACCTTTATGGTTCGGCCTTTATGTAAACCGGAGATTATTCGCATTATTATCTTTTATGGCTAAACAATTCTGAATGCAATTCCCGCAGCAGATATAAAGGAATATTGTTTACTGAACTGCATATTGCTTTCAAGTAACGATGAGTCAATTTTAATCTTGTCAAAAGGATTATGCCGTTCAATCTCTATCCTGATGTTCTTCTTTAAATTCTCCATAAATATTTCAGTTATATCATCACCGGCAACATAAAGTTTGGAAATTGAACCAATATCTCCGCCCACGGCTATGCTGTCTTTTATAACTTCAATTAATTTCGGAATAATCTCGCCTGCATTTTTGGGAAACAGTTTATGAAATTCAATATACTTCTCATCCTGGTAGACATTTAAGGTCACACTTCCATCACTTACGAAAAGGCTGATAATTTTTTTACCAGAACTAAAATCGGTATCTGTTTTAAGAATATTATCCGAGGCAAAATGAGGCGTATCAATATACATTAATGTCAGCTCATTTCTTGAACAGAAATCAGATGAAATTTTCATAAATTTCTTATGCAATCCGCCTACGACAACTCTGCCGGGCGTAACAGAATCAATCCTGTGAAATTGAAAATGGAAATCCTTTATATCGTTGTATGGAAACAGGAGAGAAAATTCCCACTGAAGGTGCTCCATCAAATCGGCATCCAATAGTGTGTTTTCAAGCGGAAGTTCTGCGATGAAAAATAAATTCTGCGGGAGTGTAAAAGATACGTGTTTACCAGTCAAAGGCTTCCTGATTAAAATATCATTAAAAGCGTTCTGAAGTAAAGAACTTATCTTTGTTTCCTTTTCATTAAAATCGAGCGACTCATTAAAATAAGCTTCATCAATATTTGAGACAATAAAATCTTCACCTGCAAACGCAACTTCTACAAGCTGCATCCTGGAATTTGTAAGATTGATTCCGATATGATTATGAAAGACATTCATAGTTTACTTCTTTTAATGATAAGATTTTTATTTAACGTAAATATATTTCTCAATCTTCCTGAACTTTGTCTGCTGAATTCCTTTTACGTTCATCAGTTCATCAATACTTTTATACCTGCCGTTTATTCTTCTGAACTCAATAATATTCTCTGCTGTCTTTTCACCAATACCCGGTAAATTCATCAAATCTTCTTTTACGGCAGTATTCAGGTTCAAGCTTTTTTCTTTAAGAACAGTTTTCTTTTTTGCTTCCGGGAATTTATTTTCACTTAATCCCAGCACTTTCACTTTAACGCTGTCTTCAGTAGTAACTACATTAATTTCTTCAGGTTCTGTTGCAGATTTACCCTGGTAAAAAAGACTGTCCTCCGCTTTATAATCATATTGTTTGTAAACTGCTTTTTCAATGCTAAAGAATTTTATTATAAGTCCTGCCAGTAGAGCAATTACCACGAAGCCGGTAACTTTAAATTCAGTTTCGGTAAAACCAATAAGGTCAGAAATCTTCTTAAGTTTCATAAAAATATTTTTATTGAATTTATCTTAAAGAAATATTTCCAACACTAACGGCCTAAGCATTCATTTCAGGCAGGAATGCCTGTTCAATTATTTTTTTAAGAAGGCACTTTAATATTAGGCAATTCACCAAGTTCTTTCAATAAATCTTTTTCCTTTGAAGATATTTTCTTCGGAACGTGGATATTTATTTTAACAAGCTGATCGCCCGCACCATGACGATTCAAATGCTGAATGCCCTTCTCCCGCATCTTAAGATATTTACCTGCTTCAGTGCCCGGATCAATTTTTAATTTGGCTTTTCCATTTAAAGTCGGCACTTCAACTTCACATCCAAGAACAGCTTCGGGATAACTCAAGAATAACTCGTAGATTATATTATCACCATCTCTAAGAAACAAGTTATGTGGAATCTCTTCAAACACTACAATAATGTTACCGGCATAGCCGCCTCTTTTTCCGGCATTCCCTTCTCCTCGTAAAGTCATATAGCTGCCATCCGTAACTCCGGCAGGTGCATTTATTTTAATTGTAGTTTCGCCCTGAATGCGCCCATCTCCCATACAGGTTTTGCAGGGATGATCAACCACAGTTCCTTCACCATCACAATTTGAGCAGGTAGAAATATTTACAAACTGACCAAATACAGATCTCGATACCTGCCTTACTTCACCTGAACCGCCGCAAACCGAGCAGGTTTTTACAGAGTCACCGCCTTTAGCTCCTGTGCCGTTACAATCTTCACATTTAGTATATTTTTTTATTTTGATTTTTTTTGTTGTTCCTGCCGCAATTTCTTCAAGCGTAAGTTTCAGAGTAAGTTTAAGGTCAGAGCCCGGTGTTCCGTTTCCTCTTCTTCTTCCTCTTGATTGAGCGCCTCCGCCAAAAAAATCTTCAAAGATAGATCCGCCGCCAAATGCTCCGCCAAATATATCAGAGAACTGTGAGAAGATATCATTTACATTTGACCAGCCATGGAAATCCTGACCGCCGCGCAACCCGGCATGACCAAATCTGTCGTACTTGCTTCTTTTTTCATCATTGCTCAATACTTCATAAGCTTCTGCAGCTTCTTTAAATTTTTCTTCAGCTTCTTTGTTATCAGGATTCCTGTCGGGGTGAAACTGCATTGCAAGTTTTCTGTAAGCCTTTTTAATTTCATCCTGGGTTGCAGATTTACCAACACCCAGCACTTCGTAATAATCTCTTTTATCCATTCTGTTTTTCTGATTTAATTTTGGATTTCACTTTAATTAGAACCGTCATCGCTGACAATTACTTTTGTATGGCGTATAACTTTATCTTTATACATATAGCCCGGTTCAACTTCTTCAAGAACCGTATGAGGTTCAACCCCTTCAACTTTTTGCTGCATTAAAGCTTCATGAAAATTATGATCGAACGGTTTACCTTTAGCTTCAATTTTTTTAACTCCCTGCTCATCGAGTATTTTACCGAATTTATTGAACACCATTTTCAAACCTTCTTTAACGGCATCAATATTTTTTTCATCATCAATATGCTGAAGTGATCTTTCAAGATCATCATAAACAGGGAGAATCTTAACAATAAATGATTCAGCTGCATAAGTCAGCAGATTCACCTGGTCATTTTCAGTCCGCCTTTTATAATTTTCAAATTCGGCCATTTTACGTACAAGACGATCTTTATAATCGGCCACTTCTTTCTCAAGCTTGTCTGTTTTATCTTTTAACTCAATAATCTCACCTGAGTAGATATCATCAATTGATTTTTCCGAAGCTGCTTCATTTAAAGTTTCCTGTTGTTCATCCGGAATCTTATCTTCTTTCAACTCTTTTTTTTCAGGTCTTTCAATTTCAATTTTATTTTCATCTTTATGCTTATTCTTTTCTTTATTATCATTTCTGTCTTTAGACATAGGCTCTCCTTAAATTCAATTTGATTTTATAAACTTCCTTTTTTTAAATATTCAGTTAACCTTTCGGCTACAAATTCTACAATAGCAATTACCTTTGAGTATTGCATTCTTTTAGGACCGACTATACCAAGCCTGCCTTTTATATCACCAATTTTATATTCTTTGCTTATTAGGCTGTAATCACTAAGAATATCAGAATTGCTTTCACAACCAATTTTAACAACCACCTGGTCATTTAAAGGAGTTTCGTTCATAAACTGAAGGATTATATCTTTATCCTCCACAAGTTCAATTATATTCTGAAAGTGTTGCTGATCAATAAACTCCGGTTGCTTAAGAATATTTTTTACACCGGTAAGAACACCTTTTTCATTTTTGATTACATCGGTAAAAATTTTATCCGCAGAATCAATAAACACTCTAACAACTGGTTTATAAGTATCGGCTACATCCTTAAATCTTTCAATAAAAGTTTTTCTTATCTCGGAAAAAGTTAATCCGGATAATTTTTCGTTCAGAAGTCTTTCAACAAAACTTATATGATCCCTGTTCAGCTCAGCCTTAAGTTCAAGCGTGATAGTTTTAACCAATCCTAATTTTATTGCAACAACCACAAGCAATCTTGAAGATGTGAGTTGTACAATCTGAAGTTTTTCAAGGATGCCGGAATCAAAATTCGGATAAGTAACATAAGCAAGCTGATTAGTTATATTGCTTAACAGAACTGATGTTATCCTGAACAATTCGTCGGTTTCATCCGTAAAGGTTTTTAACTCATTACGAATAAATTCCTTTTCTTCGTTGCCCAGAGCCGGTGGATCCATTAAAGAATCTACATAATACCGGTAGCCTTTATCAGTCGGCACTCTTCCGGCAGATGTATGCGGATGATTAAGAAACCCTTCGTCCTCTAGGTCAGACATTATATTCCTAATAGTTGCCGGAGAAAACCCCAGGTTATATTTCTTGGTAAGATTTCTTGAACCGACCGGGTTTGCCGTCAAAAGGAAATAATTAATAATATTTCTCAGTATCGATTTTTCACGTTCATTTAATTCAATTACATCCATAGGTCACAATTTTTTTTGCAATAAAACGGAACAAATATATTAAAATTCCCGCACTATTCATACGAGAGTGCTAACAGCCTGTAAATCTAAAAACGTTATTTTTTACAATAAAATTCACTTTCAGGTTTCTGGGTTTTTGATTTAGTACCTAATAATCTTTAACTTTCTGCAGGTAAAAATGAAGAGGAAAAATGGAAGCAGATTATAAATCAGCCGGTGTAAATATTCAGGCAGGTGAAGAAACAGTCCAGAGAATTAAAACCCATGTTAAATCCACTTTTAACAAATATGTACTAAAAGATATTGGCCATTTCGGAGCTTTTTTTGAGGTTCCGGTTAAAGAATATAAAGAACCTGTCTTAGTTTCAAGTGTTGACGGGGTTGGTACAAAGCTGAAGATTGCCATCGCCATGAATAAACATAACACTGTCGGGCAGGATCTGGTAAATCATTGCGTAAATGATATTGCTGTTTGCGGGGCCAGACCCCTCTATTTTATGGATTATTTAGCGTTTGGGAAATTGAATCCTGATATAGCCGAAAGGATAATCGAAGGATTCTCAATCGCATGCCGGGAAAATGGTGTGGCTTTAATTGGCGGTGAAACTGCTGAGATGCCGGGTATGTACGCTACTGATGATTATGACATGTCAGGTACAATCGTTGGTGTTGTTGAAAAATCTAACATAATTGATGGTAAGAATATTAAAGCCGGGGATGTTCTGGTTGGGTTTCCATCAAACGGACTTCATACAAACGGATATTCCTTGGCAAGAAAAGTTTTACTTGAAAAGTATAAATTAACCGATACACCTTCTCTTTTAAAAAGTACTTTAGGTGAAGAGCTGTTAAGCGTTCATAAATCTTACCTGCCTTTGATAAGTAAAATTATCGAGAATGTTGATGTAAAAGGTTTTTCACACATTACCGGAGGTGGAATTATCGGTAACACAAAGAGAATCATTCCTGAAGGATTAAAGCTTGAAGTTAACTGGTATGCATGGGAATGGCTTCCGATTTTCCGGCTGATACAACAGGCAGGCAATATTAAAAATGAAGAAATGTATGAAGTATTTAATTTAGGAATAGGGTTGGTTTCGGTTGTTAATGAAAAAGATGCTGAAAAGGTTCTTGCTATTTCTCACGAAATGGATTTAACAGGTAAGGTAATAGGGAAAGTAATATAAGTATTACTTCTGAAAAATTATCCGTAAGTTATCTGTCATTCCCACGAAAGTGGGAATCCATAAAAATTTCTATAGATTCCCGTTTACACGGGAATGACATTTGAAATATTTAAAAAGTTTCTATTAATGAACAGTATGATACAACTTCTGTTTTGGTCTGACTTACCAGGTTAAATTTCATCTGAAGTTGATCTTGGATTGATAATTTTTATAAAATTAATATGTTCTTTGCACCATCTGCTTCCATTAAGTTATATTGATAAATAAGAGAATAATTATTAGAATACTAAATACCGGCTAAGGATAAATTTCCAGAAAAATTCGCGAAAAGAATTTATGCCGTAATGTAAAATTTGTATTTAACTAATTCATTTTTTTTTCGATTATTCATCATAATTACATTTTTAGGAGAACAAATGGACTTAGTAAGAATTGCATTCTTAGAAACCTATACCTTTGATGATAACTCCGGTGTTATGGGCGCAATCCTTGTGACTGACCCAGACACTAAACCTCTCGAATTCCGTGTTACTGCTCCAATAAAACCAACTAACTTCCAGAAGACTTTATACGGTGATGTTCTGCTTGAGCATATACTTGTTGAACTTATTGCTCTTCCTTTGCTTGGCGCTATTAAGGATGACCTCGATCTTATTCTTCTAAGAGATCCGTTATTCTTAGGAATAAACAACAAGCAGGGCGTCCGTGCTGTACGTCTTTATAAAGAGAATGAAGGTTCGGCAAAAGGTAAAAAGTCAGTTGAAGACAATGTAAAATTACCTGGAGATGCAGGTATATTCGTTGATACGGTAAAGAAATTTTCATCGGAGCTGCCTGAAATAGCAGAAAAGCTAGGACAGATTTCTGCATTAAGAAATTTAATTGAACCATTCGACAGGTTGAAAACTGCCTGCGAACAAGTTCACCTGCAAAAGATTGACGAATAACGATGCTTAAAAAAGCCCGGCTGAAAGTCGCGGAGTCAATTGATAAAATTGACAGACCGGACGATTGGCATTGGAATAGGTGGCTTAAAAAGCCCGCAATAGAAAAAAGGACGTTTGATTTCCCACCCGTAAAAAAAATAAAACAAACGTCATTAGATTCATCTTTTGAACCGACAAAAACTTTTGATGCTACTACGTTTGTTTACTCACGTGGGCTATTCGATAAAAAGGTTTTCAATAAATTCCTTCTTGCCAAGGCAACAAAAAATATAAGCGCAATATTTAAACCGGCTAAGACAGAAAGATTTTTCTTTGTGCTTATTAAAACCGAAGTCGGGAAAAATTTAACTCCCTCTGAAACAAAAGTGGAAATTGTTCATACAACAATTCTAAAAGAATATTTCAAAACTCCGGAAATTTATAACTTCAAACAAAAAGTAAAACCTGTTCTTACCAAAAGATTATACTCCTTTGATGACTCTAATAAGTCAATAAAAGATACTTTTAGTTTCCAGGATAAATTAAGATTCATAAATCAAATGAGGCAGCTAAGCAGCTGGAAGATTAGTATCGATAGAACTGTTACCGATGAAATATCCGGAGAACAGTATTTTATACAAAAGCAGAACGCTTCAGAGAATTTATTGCAGACAGGAAAAGACGCTAAGTTTATAACCGATAAAACCACTTCAAAATATTTCTTCGAATCGATTGCCGCTTCTGAAAACCTGCTTACCCCGGCAACAACAGTTTATGATATTAAGCTGCTTAATGTTGAAAAATTCAGTACCACAATTTATGATTACAGCTTCTCCGGGCTTCAAAGAAAATCAGAAGTGGCTTCAATTGAAATACCGTCAATTGAAGGACTGACAAAGGCGAAAGTTTATAAGTTGAACAAACTTAAGTTATCTACACAGGAAAGCACGTTCACTTACAATCGCTGGTCTTTTGAAAGCAGACTAATGAGTATCCCGGTTTCATTTTCGTTTGATACTAATATACAAACGATTCCTTCTTCATGGATTTTTAATTATAAACCATCATCACTCGTTTCAAGAATCACGCTTGATTTTGCGGGTTGGAAACTACCTGATTTAATTGTAAAAAGTCCGGCTGCTTTCCCTGTACTTTCAAGTATGGAAAAGCTTAACCTGGAGTTCACGGCTAACCAGGTGGAAGGGCTTTATCAATTCCAGAAGGATGGAGTTCAGTTTCTTATAAATAATAACTTTGCTTTGTTTGCAGATGATCATGGTCTTGGTAAATCTGTTCAGACAATTTATGCCTTAAAAATCCTTCTTTCAAAAAGAAGAATTAAAAAAGCGCTTATCGTTTCAGATAGTTATGATATCGGCAGTTCATTTCTAACCAACTCAAGCGGAAATCCGGAAGGCTGGGAAGGTTTATTTAATACATTTGCTCCTGAACTTAAGGTTAGTGTTATTTCCTCCACCGAACAATTTTCAAAGCAAAGAAAGGCGTTTGATATTGCAATTATAGATTACAAACTTCTTAAGGAAAATGTTGAAGCAGAAAGCATCAACTCTAAACAGTTTGCAAAATTTGACTGCCTTGTTATTGACTCATTCCAGAAAATTAAAGCTATAAATTTTATTACAGGAATATTTACTTTCAGCAGTCTGAACTATCTCTGGTTGCTGTCAAATAAAGTACACGATGAAGCGAATCTGATTGTTGATAATTTCAAGTCGCTTATTACCACACTCTTTTCTGTCAAACCGGCTGAAGATACATTGAATTCTTATATACTTAAAAGGAAGAAAGAAGAAGTTCAGCAGCAATTACCGTTAAAGATTTTCCACAACAAATGGTTCAACATTACTGAAGAACAACTTAAAGAATATGATATTGCGATCCAGGAAGCTGAAGTAAAAATTTACTCAACAATTGAACGTGGAAATTATTATATAGTACGCCCGCAGATTTTCAGTCTGATAAACCAGCTAATGCAGGTATGCAACTTTGCTTCCAGGGAATTTACGAATCCCAAGGCCGATTACCTTTTGGATTATTTACTACACTCCGATGAAAGAATCCTTATCTTTTCTCAGTATGAAAAATACGGGCTTGATAAGCTTGAAAAACTTTTACAAAGCAACGGAATTGATTATTCCCTGATAAAAATCGGAATGCAGGAAGGTTCTATTCAAAATGCCGTGCAGGCTTTTAAATCCGGCAAGGTTCGTGTTTTCCTTCTTGATTCAAAAGCAGTTCAGAAGAAATTCAAACCGGGAGATTTTTCAACAATCATTCATTTCGATCATTCCTGGAATCCCGCGTCTGTATGGCAGCTTGAGGATAAAATAGAGATAAGCGGAAACACACCGGTTAATATCTATTCTTATCTGATAAAAGATACAATTGAAGAAAAAATCTATATGCTTTTATCCAAAAGCGGTTTGATGCAGCCTAAAGTATACGAAGGCTTCACTCCTTCGGTTTTATCCGACTTAATTCCAACTGAAGAATTGCTTTCACTTTTCAACATTAAAGCCCAGGAGATGATTGAAGTAACGTCCGTTAATCCTGAAATTACATTTGAAGATTACCTGAAACTTCAACAGGACGATTTAAGAGAAGCAGTGAAAAAATTTCTTGTTAAGCTGGGATTCGGCAGCTTAAAGTTTTTAAAATATAAGGAAGATAAAAAGGATGATGTAGCTGTTGGTACTCGTCTAGTTGGTAAAACGGAAGAATCAGCCTTATTCCTTATAAGCGCAGAGAAAACAATTAACAGTGAAGATCTGCAGGAATTCATTTCCCTGTTCTCGGATTATAAAAATTTGTCCAAAGCTTTCATAATTACTTCCGGAATTTTTTCTCCATCATGCAAAAAATATCTCGGCATTAACAACAAATATTTCTGCCTTATTGACGGCAGAATGCTTTACCACATTCTGCAGCAATTTAAACTTGCCTAACTATTCCTTTCGACTATTACTTTAAAATGTTATCTTGGTAATAAAAGTTGTGTGAAATTCGAAGCATATGTTAAACTTGAATCAAGTTTAAGTGAGTTTGAAATTCACAGCAAGTTTAAAAAATATATAATATTCAGGACAAGTCTGTTTCGTAATGAAATTTAAGTTTAACATAATACTTTTGTT
>QZKB01000159.1 GCA_003599415.1 Ignavibacteriales bacterium
TGACCGATGTATATCCATTTCTATTTGCAATCATAGTCCACCATAATAATCAGTGTTTTCAATTTCGATAGCTAAAGCCCGGTTCAATTTTCAAGTCAATAGAGCAATTTTAGTTAAGTTTTGAATAAAGAATAGGGACAACCTAATTGGCTAATTAGTCTTATTTCCTAGATATGTAAGTTGCAAAAACATTTGTACCTCTCTCTTCTGTAAATGTCTCATAACCTTTATTTCGAATAACATCTATTAATGGTGCGGGAATAAATGGAGTTATCAAGATGTATATTTCATCATCTTTTAAAGCTTCAGCCTCCTTTGTTACTTTTGCCACCGGATGCATACCATTATTAATATCAATAGATGCATCATATTCAAACTTCACTGTTTTTACTGTTACCCAGTTTGGTTTTCCGCTCTCTTTTTCTTCTTTAAATTGTGTCACAATTTCCTCGTCTTGACCGACTGCTTTTCGCAATTTATTAATCAATTCTCCTATTTCAACACCTCCTACAACCGATGCCTGCTTAAGTGTTGTAACACGGGCAATAGTCTTTCGTAGAATTGGATTTTTTAGTTTAGAAAAAACCGGAGCTATTTCTATAAACTTATCTTCCAGCTGTGGGTATTCATTTAATAATTCGTTTACTGTTATATCTGGTGTTATTAATAAATTCATCATCTGCCTCTCTATTTATCGTATGTTAAAAGGCGTCTTTCCCCTTCTAACTGTTTATACTGATTTACATCTTGAGTCACTTCTAAAGTACCTAAATATTCTCCTTGGCTTCCACGCACCGCATAGTATGCTATATGAACATACTTGTCCTTAAAATTTATCCAAAATTTCGCTTCATCCTCAATTCCCGCTTTGAAATCACTTAATATCTTTTCTACTATATGTACGCTTGAAGGAGGATGGCAAAACTGAACCTTTCTTCCTATAATGGCATTATTTCTTTCAAATATCCTTTCCTTTCCATGCGAATAATATTTTACCGTATCTTCTTTATCAACAAATGTTAAATCAACCGGAATGGATTTGAATACCGCTTCCAATTCATTTAATGTAAATGAACCGGTTGAAAGTTGAACTCTATTTGAAGTTATGCTTTTATCCTCTTTTGGTAAATCAATTTCCGGTTTCCATTTCACTTCAGGGGCATATAAACAGTATCCTATCGAGTCCGACTGCGAGTATATTTCATACCAGTCAATTTCCGTTAAAGTATCCAAGCACATCGGAAAAAGTATATTCTCCTCCTTATAAATCATCTCAAATGAAATGAAAATATCTGCAATATATAATGAAAAATATTATTTATATCTTATACCTGTACAAAGTAGCTCCGAATTTGATATAACCAATATTACGATAATACAAGATCCTTATAAGAATGTTTTTAATAGTAACGATTGGTTTATAGAATGCGAAACATATTTTATAAAGAAAAAAGAATAACAGTAATGTCTATCTTTCAGGATTAACTTTGTTTTCCTTTCTTTCTTTGTTGCTCAAGTGTATAGGTATTCTATTAGTATTATAAGCTTTTTCGAAATATTGATTTTTCCAAAGAATTTCTTTCCTACTATATTTTTTACCACTCGTATCTGAAGTACTTGTATTTACAATAGTTTTGATCCAACCATATTGGGGAGAAAGCAACTTATTATATAGCTCATTTTCGTATCCACTAATTAATATCATACATTTTGCTTTATTGCTTAACTCAAGTAATTCAATATGGAATGATTCATCTATATCATAATTGTATTTATGAGTTCTATCCGTCAAATATGGAGGATCCATATAGAATAGAGTGGCTGGTCTATTAACAAACATATTTAATAATTCTCTTGCGTCTCTATTCTCAATTCTAACATTTCTTAATCGTTCTATAACTTTTTCAATTCTTTCAGGGAAATTGTACCAACGATTTACTCTTGCTTCTTTTCCACTACGCGTATATGATTGACAATAAGAAAAACCAGCTCCAGTTTTTCCGACCGCTCCGTTTACAGTCATCATAGTAGAAACTAAAAACTTCCGAGCTTTTTCTAGTGAAGTATCATTAATATCTATTTCTTTTGCTTTAAAATATTCACTTCTAGCATATGGAGTCAGAGAGACTACTCTTAGTAATTCTTCAGAATTCTCTCTTAACTGTTTAAATAGATTTACAACTTGATCATCAAGATCATTAATTATTTCTATTGGTGCCTGTTCTTTCCCAATTGTTATAGCAGCAGATCCGCAGAATGCTTCCACCCAAGCGTTATGCGGAGGTAAAAACTTTATTATTTGAGAAGCTATTTTTAGCTTTGCACCATAGTAACCAAACGCAGAGTTCATATTAATTCTTTTTTACATAGGAAAATTAGTAAATACATAAAAGAAAAGAATTATTTTTTTTGAATTTAAAAATTATTCCCTTTTCTTCTCCCTCATCAATGCTTTCATCAGTTTACCTTTAGTTTTAAACAAGCCCTGGTTCTTTTTTATTTCTTCCGGTGTTAAAGGTTTTGTATTTATTTCATTTTTATTCTTCTGCTTTTTCATATACAATTTCTCCATTTAAAAAGCATAACTAAACTTACAAAACAATAATTCTATTTCCACCTTTCCAACATTCCCACTTTCAATCCTTCAAACTTTCTCAGCCAGAGGCTGACATGTACGGATAATTTTTTACGAATTTCTTTCAATGTGCCTGACCTTTTAAGTGTTATGGTCAGGCCGTGATTAAATTTTTTTATGGTGTTTATGAAATAATATTTTTAAAAGATTAATCCGGGATTTCGGGCTCTACTAATTTGGCCAACTGATCAAGGGATTGCTGCCAACCGAGATAACACATTTCCGGAGGAATAACATCCGGTACACCTTCCTGAATAATGCTTACTTCTGATCCGCAGGATACCTGCTTTATAGTTACAGTGGTAATCATTTCTCCGGGAAGATTGGGGTCATCAAACGTATCTGAATATTTTATAAACCCGTTCGGTTTTAATTCAAGATATTTTCCACCGAATGAATGACTATTACCTGTTGAAAAATTTGTGAATGACATTTTATATGTGCCGCCCACCTTAGCTTCTAAGTGATGTACCTTGCATGTAAATCCATTTGGCGGAAGCCATTTTGCCTTCGCATCTGCATCAAGGAATGCACGGTATATTTTTTCCGGTGCCGCTGTAAAAACTTTATGATGCGTTATTGTTGACATGGTTCTTTCCTTTCAGATTAAAAAGAATATTTATCGTTTCCTTTTATTTATAGTTCAGGGATTTCAGTATTCTTTATTAATAAATTTTAAAACCACTCCTCCCATTGAAAGCTGTTGAGTTGAAATGAGAGATAAATTCCGGGAAGAAATACCCTGGCTGAATAGCGGTCGCCCGCTGCCTAAAATAACCGGTGCTATTCCAATGCGGTATTCGTCGAACAAATTATCGTTTATAAAAGCGGCAGAGAGATTCGCACTGCCGAACACGTACATATCCCTGTTGCCCTGCTCTTTGAATTTTTTAATTTCTGCAGAAGCATTTCCTTTAATGAGTGTTGTGTTATTCCAATCAACCGATTTCAGTGTATTGGAAAAAACGAGTTTGGGAAGACTGTTCATAAGACCGGCAATTTCGCCTTCTTCTTTTTTCCAGTAATCTGCCATACCTTCATAAGTTACGCGGCCAAAGACAAGATAGTCTACCGAGTGTAGTTGTTCAAGACTAAGCTTTTCAAGTTCCTGTCCCCATACAAGTTCATGGAAAGGTAAGTCCCAGTTTTGTTTACCCTCAAAGTAACCGTCAAGGGTGATAATATTCCACATTATTAATCTTCTCATACTTTTCCTTATTGTGTTAGTGACAAGTAATGTTAATTGTTTTAAAGGTATTTATCAACGGGTGTAGTATTTTTTCAGCGCGTAGTGAGTGACAATCAGAATAAAATAAAGAAAAGCAAAAAGATTGAAGATTTAATATGGATTTCATTACTCTTGTATTTATCCAGAACCCATAAATGAATACGGGTTCTGTAAAATGTTATTGGATTCTGAAATCATGGCATAGGTAAAGGCTGCAGAATACTTAACCAGTTATTCTCAGAATCTTTAAAGGAGACGTATTTGCCTACGCCGGGAATATCAACGGGCTCGCCAACAATTTTACCGCCGGCTTTTTTTATTTTCTCAATTGATTCATTGATATCATCAACAGCAATAACAACGGATGGATTGGGAGAAGCATTGTCAGACTTCTTGTAGAAACCGCCATTAATAGTGCCTCTTTGTTTGGGGAATTTATCTTCACCGACTTCTGAAGTGGTAACTAAAACATATTCGCCCATTTCGGGACCAAGATGCTGCATCTGCCATCCGAATGCTTTAGTATAGAATTCCGCCATTCTGTTTTTATCTTCAGCCGGCATTTCAAAGTGAACAACCGGATTCATTTTAGCCATAGTATACTCCTGTTCTTTTGGTTTTTGTTATTAAGGTTTTTAGTGAGCAATATTTTTGTTCTTCAAATTCTTTGTAATAGTATTGGTAAAAGCAAACAACCCGGATAATATACCTAATGTTTTCTCTGGTATTAAAAAAATTTTCTAATTGATGGTACTTATATAATATTATAAAATCCGGATGATATATGAAAGCAGTAGCCGAAATAAGTTTTGAAGGATTTATAGTATAAAGAATACATCTAATGGGCAAGGACAGTTTTAATCATATTTGAATCTTAAATTATTATTTCCATGCGATGCAGATATTGGTTCGGTTAATGTCTGACTATTTTTAGTAAGAACCTTCTGAGAAATTTTATCTGTCATTGCTGTACACTTGCCTCAACCATATTTAGCTGATCCGTTCTAAGAGGCTTTGAGATAATTATTAAAACCGTTTTGCCGCTTCAACTCTGCAGTCGTATTATTCTTGTGCTTTAACAGGGTCGGCTATTTACCCCAGGATAAACTCCTGTCTGTTACTTCGGATGAAGAAGTTATTTTCGTTAATCCTGTCCCATCCTTGTTTATTAAATATATATGTGTTGTAAAATTTCCTTCCCTTTTATTAAAAAGGATTTTGTTACCGTCGGGCGACCAGCATAAAGAATAATTATTATTACCGCTCCAGGTACTTTCTTCATTTTCTGCCGTTGAATAAATTTTTGTTGAATCACCGCCGCCGGAGTTTATTGTTATTATATTCATTTCCTTTGAATGGAAAGAGGAGTCAGGTTTAATTGCCATAAACGCTATCCTGTTTCCATCAGGCGACCAGGTGGCAGAGTAGTAAGAATATTCTGCAGATCTTTTCAATATCGTTTTGTATTTGCTGCCGTCAAGATTGAATGTACATAAGCCATCGTAATTACTAATAAGGCAGACATCATTTTTTGATACGCTTATAATATCCCTTGGAGAAAGCTCCTGCGGGTACCTGATAGTAACAAAATCAATTACATTACTCAGGGATTTTGTATTGCAGTTATATAAGTATGCGGGAATATAACTTCCGTTACCGGCATTGAATAAGTTAGAGTAAAAAATTATCCTGTTGTTATCGGGCAGCCATGTCGGGCAGGCTTCCTGTCCTTTTATCGAAGAGATTTGTTTTTTGTTTGTTCCGTTGATATCCATAAGATATACATCCCAGTATGTTTCCGCGGGATAATTTGTTAATGTAGTAAAAACAATTTTATCTCCTTCAGGTGAAACCTGCGGAGTCATCTCAAGCAATTTTAGTCCCTGGTTTTTTTTATTATCAAAATCAATTATATATATGCCGGAATAGTTATTATTAGAAGGACCGATTCTTTCGAAAACTATTTTACCTGTTCCAAGAATATCATAAGGAATAGAATCTTTTAGTTCAGGTAAAGCAAGAATATTGTTTTCAGGTTCGGTAGAACTTTCTTTATTGCAGGATGACAAGAATAAAAGAAGAATTAAAAAGGTAAATCCGAAATATCTTTGCATAAGTCTCCTTTGCTGATATTTGAAACAAACCTGACAAATATTAGCACATTAAAATAAAAGAATCAATCTGTTTGTATGTAAAAGCCAGACTCATATAAATAATTCAGGAGATTAAATTTTGCCCTTGATGCCTGTATTTGATTTTCCTAAAATTCAGCAGAATATTTTAAGGTTTATTTTAGCAGGCGAAAATTTCGTTTGTAAGGTTCATTTCTCTTTTAATCTGTTCTGAAAAACGTCTTTTGATTTTTAAGGTAATATAAATTTCCGAGCTTGAAATACAATTTTTTCAGTTAACGGTTGGTAATAATTAATTCATTACATAAATCATTTTACCTGCAGGGAGGAAACGGGAAAATTTTTATACGATTTGTTTTCATTTATTAACAACTACAGGAATGCAAAATGTATAAGCAATTTTTCTTTGCGGCATCTCTTTCATTTATTTTATTTTCAACATTTGCTTTTACGCAGGAATCTCCTTCATTAAGAATTAACGGCGGAATGATTTATCCCAAAGGATCTTCTACCGGTTTATCAGGATTAGTTCAATTCAATTATCCTCTCAGTGAAAAAATTTCTCTGTACATTTACACCGGCTCTTCGGTGTGGGATAAAAAGAAAAGTATGTACATGAAAGATTTTGCAACAAATGATAATGAATTGATTTTGCATTCATATTCGGCAGATGATCATTCATTAATCCCGGTTTATTTCGGATCGAACTTTAATATGCACACAAACAATTTCTGCACTGCATTTTTAAATGTAGAGTTGGGTTATTCGTATTTAAGCTTCAACAGTTATGATTATGAATTATACAAACATCCGGAAACAGGTGAGGTGCTTGGATTTTATGCTGATCAGAAAACAAGAAAAGAAGTTATAAAGAATTTGTTTGGCTTTGGTATAGGAGCGGGAATATCTCACCCGATGACGGATGATGTTGATTTAACATTGACCTTTAAACTGAACAATGTTCTCAACGCAAACAACTGGCTTTTCAGTTATGAAGGAACATATACAATGCTGCTTGCAGGATTTAATTTGAAAATATAAAAGGCATTTATTATACAGCTATTGTATTTTTTTAATGCGGATTGAAAATAATAAACAATTTATAACTGAGGGAATATGAAGTTCAAAGTCTTTTCTCTTTTAATGTTTTTAATGGTTGTTCTTAATAATAACCTGCTTTGCCAGGCAGATACCAACCGTATTGTAATAATGCCTTTCATTAACCGCTCTATTGATAATGTTACAATCAGAAGCGCTGAGGCTATACTAAAACAGGAACTTTCAAAATTGACACAATGCGAAGTATTAATTGGCAGTAAACCAAACGGAGTTGCCAATGATTCTTTATGCGAAAATATTGACTGCATTGTGAAATATGGAGAGAGTCAGAATGCAGGCAAAGTATTAACCTGTAATTTTCTTATGCTCGGTCAGAAAATAATTATACAGTATTCTCTTGTCGACGTAATTCATAAAAAAATAAAAATAAGCGATAGTATGAACTCCGCAACACTTGAAGAACTTGATGTAATTATGAAACGCATTGCGTTAAGTACAATGAAGAATGAATCGGCAGATGCATCGGCAGTAGTTGGGGCTATAACGGAATCTGAGACAAAGGAGCGTGCCCGCAGAAGCGGCGGGAATTTTTATGGAATATCATTCGGGTATTTCTTCCCGGGCAACGAATTTTACGATACGGAAAGAACATTCACACTTGATTTTAAATTTGGTTCCGAGCTTGAAAACGTGGATTACGGAATACAATTGTTTGCAAGAAACGGATTTGGCGTAAATGTATTTTCTTCTTATTTATTCTCACAGAAAGATGTTTGTCCTTATATAGGTGGCGGCGCAGGATTTCACTGGCTTACGGATATGAGCGATAACCGCTATAATTATAGTGTGGGTGGTTATACCAATGATAACAGGAAAGAAGACGGCTTTGAACTTGTTATTAATTCCGGTATAAGATTTTTTCATACTTATAATTTCAGGATAACAGTTAACTTCACTTATGCGCATACTTTTAATGATTATGATTGCAACAGCTACGTTTTAACGGTTGGATTCCTGCGATGAGATATTAACTGCTAAAAAAGCAGATTAGAAAAATGAATTGACGTATATATTACATTCTCAGGATAATCCTGGATTTAATTAATTGAATTTATACATGCAGAATGAATTTAAACTTTCCTGTTTGGGTCGTTCAATTAAATTCAATTGGGTATTTTTATTATCCAATATTGATTTCATATCTTCTAGAAAAATAATATTATTGTGGTAAATTTGTTCAGCGGTTATGTTTCCTGAAATAACCGGGAATAATGTTTGTGAATCGAATGTATCATTTCTCTGGTTCCCTGATGCACCGTTTCACCGATTCCTAATTGTAAAATATAAAGTGGTTCAAAAAAATGGAGATCAAAATGAATAGTTGCGTTAACCATCCGGATAAAAAAGCAATCTCTGTTTGTCATAATTGTGGTAAGGAATATTGCCCCGAATGTCTTACCGAAGGTGAAGAATATTATTATTGTAAGAGGCCGGAATGCCAGGCGGTTCTTAAAAAAGAAATTGTAACGGAACTGCCGCTGGAAGTTACTTGTCCTTCCTGTTCAGCATTAATTGAGCTTTCCGATGAAGAAAGACAGGCAAAAAGTTTTCATTGCGGAAGCTGTGAGGCTTTCATCGATTTCAATTATGACCCGCCCAAAATACATAAACCGGAATCATATGAGGAAGTATTCTCTTCCTTAAACCTTGGTGATATCGCAATTATAAAATCAATTTTTGAAGATGCTAAAATTGATTACCAGGTTTTTGGCGAGAATTTTTTACTTACAGATCCCTTAATTCAACCCGCAAGAGTTGTTGTAACTGAATCTCAGTTAGAAGAAGCAAAAAATTTACTTAAAGATTTCGAGCCGAATATCTTCGGCATATCAAGAAAGAATGAAACTGAAGATGAGCAGTAATAGAGGAGAATATAAAATGCATTACTTATTGTTTTATGATACAGCCGAAGATTATCTTAATCGAAGGGGAGAGTTCCGTAATGAACATTTGAAGCTTGCATGGGAAGCATGTGATAATGGTGAAATGATTTTGGCCGGTGCTTTTGCAAATCCCGTTGATGGAGCATTGCTTTTATTTAAAGGCGATTCACCTGAAGTAGTTGAGAAGTTCGTTAAAGCAGATCCGTATGTGAAAAACGGGTTAATTAAAAAATGGTATATCCGTGAATGGACAACAGTTGTTGGAGAAGCTGCGACTTCACAAATTCGTCCAGGTAAATAAGTCTGAAAATAAAAACAGAATACTTTTTATTATCTAAATTAAATTGGAATTGAAATGAAGCAATGTCTTTTACTTGTTGATATCCAGAACGATTATTTTAAAGGCGGTAAAATGGAATTGGTTGGGATGAAAGAAGCTGCTTTGAATGCTAAAAGATTATTACAAAAATTCAGAAAAAAAAATACACCGGTTGTTCACATACAGCATATTGCAACACGGGCAGGAGCAACTTTTTTTCTTCCGGGAACCGAAGGCGTTGAAATTAATCAAATTGTTAGTCCGTTGGAAAATGAGATTGTAATTGATAAACATTTTCCTAATAGTTTCAGGGAAACTTCTTTGCTGAAGGTTTTAAAAGAAATGGAGATTGATGAACTGGTAATTTGCGGAGCCATGAGTCATATGTGTATTGATACAACTACAAGAGCAGCTTTTGATTTAGGCTTTAAGTGTACCATTATTAAAGATGCCTGCGCTACAAGGAATTTAACAATTGATAATGAAACTGTTGAAGCAAACAAAGTACATAGTGCTTTTATGGCTGCATTAAAAGGAACATTTGCAGAAGTAAAGAATACCGAAGCTGTACTTTGATGTATAAAGTCCACTGTAGCAGGATCAGCCGAAGGCTGAGAAGATGTATGATGGAAAATGGAAGATGGGAAATGTATGTAGAAGACGGATTAACCAATGGTTGAGAAGATGGGAAATGTAAGATGTATAATTGCAAGTGGAAAATGTATATCGAAGACTGAGGAAATGGAATAATAAGGCGAATCCTTTTATCCAGCATCAGGCATCCCCGCTTCGACAAGCGAAGGGAGGCGAACAGAATCAAGCATCACTTAACAATAACAATGGAGTTTTAATTGAACTTTAATTTTCATGAATTTAATAATGTTAGGATTGCAGAAGTAATTTCTGATGAGATTGTTTTAAATAATGTACAGGATTCGCTTGATCTGATGGCGAATGCAGATTACCAGGGTGCAAGAAAAATTATTCTTCATGAAAAAAATATTAATCCTGAGTTTTTCAAACTAAGCACTGGTTTGGCCGGAGAAATTCTTCAGAAATATGTTAACTACAAAATGAAGCTTGCGATCGTTGGGGATTTTTCTAAATATCAAAGTAAAAGTTTTAATGCATTCTTAATTGAATGCAACAGGGGAAATCAATTCTTTTTTGTTGATTCTGTTGATAAAGCAACAGAACTTTTAACTGAAAAAAAAGAATTATTGCAGAGATAAAATAATTCTGCATCATCATTTAAAAATTTATGTAAAGGAATTAAAATGGATGAAAGAAAACCTGTTCCGTTTAACAAAACATTTTTTGAAGCTGAAGCTAAGAAAGGGACTGATAAAAACGTAAAAGATAAATTCACTTTTATTTATGAAAGTAATTTCTGGGCCGGCGGAGTTTCTGTCTCCGGTGAGGGTTCTGACGATCTTCAGACCGCACAGATCAAAACACATCTTCCCAAACTGATTGAACAATACAATATCAAAACAATGCTTGATCTTCCCTGTGGTGATTTCAACTGGATGAAAGATGTTAATCTTAAACTTGATAAATATATCGGTGGAGATATTGTTGAGGAAATAATTGAATTGAATAATCAAAAATATTCGAATTCTGATAGAGAATTTAGGGTACTTAATTTAATTGAAGACGAACTTCCCAAAGCAGATTTGATTTTCTGCCGGGATTGCCTTGTTCATCTTTCATTCGAAGATATTTTTAAATCAATTGCAAATATTAAAAGGTGCGGGATAAAATATTTAATGACTACCACCTTTCCCGAATGTCAGGAGAATAAGAATATTACCACCGGCGACTGGCGAATAATTAATCTTGAGCTTTCACCGTTTAATTTCCCAAAGCCATTATATCTTCTAAATGAAAACTGTACAGAAGGTGAAGGAACTTACAAGGATAAAAGTCTTGGCTTGTGGGAAGTATAAAAAGAAATAATTGTAAAATAATTTTACAGGAATTCTTTTCTTCGCCTCTTTATGAAATTAATATTAACTTTGCAGGCAAATGAATTTATTCACCGGAAAAATTATTAAATCTTACTTTGCAAAATGGCAGATCATTCTCAACTAAAATCAAATCGTATTTTTAAATTGGAAGGGGCATCAAACTTTAGAGATGTTGGAGGCATTTATAATAAAGACGGAAGGAAATTAAAACCCGGTTTGCTGTACCGTTCAGCAGAACTTTCCGGAATTACAAGTGATGATCTTAACCAATTAAAAAGACTGAATGTTAAAACAATAATTGATTTACGCACAGTTGCTGAAAGACAGTCGAAACTTATTCCTACTAATCACAACTCGGGTTTTAAAGTTATAAACATTCCTATCTCTGACCGTGATAAGGAGATGACTCAAAAGGAATTTTTCCGGTTCCTTATAAGTAAAGGAAAAGATTACAACTTTGGCGAATACCTGCACGAAATATATTTTAAAATTGCATTTGAAAAACAGGAAGCGGTAAATAAAGCTTTCGATCTTCTCTCGGATGAAGTTAACCTTCCTGCTGTTATTCATTGTACTGCCGGTAAAGACAGGACTGGTTTTATCTCGGCGCTTTTCCAATTGATATTGAATGTTGAAACTGAAAACGTACTGCAGGATTATCTACTTTCAAATGAGCTGCTGGAAAAGCAGGCAAACAGATTAATAAGACAGGTCCGCCTGATGAGCTTATTCAGGATTTCTGCAAAACAGCTAAAACCATTGATGGAGGCAAAAAGTATTTATCTGACAGATGTACTTGATGAAATTCATCGCAGGCACACAACAATTGAAAAATACCTTGTTGAAGGCTGTAAAATTGATAGGTTAAAATTAAAATCCCTTGAATCAATTTTTCTCGGGACAAATTAATTATAAAAAGAAGTCAATTTATCCTGCCATTTTACAACAGGATAAATTAACTCTCTCATTTATTCAAAAATGTTGATAGTGATTATCTTCTGTTTCCACCAAAAGAGGACCTGTTAAAGCCGCCGCCGCCGCCAGGTCTGCGATTTTGTCCGCCGCCGCGTCTGTCATCAGTCTTGGGCCGTGCTTCATTAACGGTAATCTTCTGTCCTTTAAGTTCTGAAGTGTTTAATTCTTTAATTGCGGTTTGAGCTTCGTTCTTATTTACCATTTCAACAAAACCAAAACCTTTTGAAGTACCGGAAAAGATATCTCGGATAACTTTGGTGCTTTTAACCTGACCGAATGATGAAAATAATTTTTCCAGGTCTGCCTCAGTTGCTTCTTTGGATAGGTTGCCAACGAAAATGTTCATTTGATTTTCCTTTATTTAATTTGTTTTGAAAAAATTTTTTTGAGGCTAATTATTTTATTGGATTAGGATTTTAGTAACAACAATAAAGGAACAATGATTGAAAATTATTGAAGTACACGCTTATTCAATTATAATTTAGCTGTTCATTTAATTTAATTAAACCGCCGGTGGTAAGTACGGGTATCGGTTTGAAGTAAATTTCAACCACAATTTAATCATTTAAAATACGGCTTACAACAAAAATTATCCGGGTGTAAAGATTTTTCTCTACTCCCGGATTTACACTTTTCACTTCTTTCTTGTGTATTTAATCTCCATTGACTTGGTTTCTTTACCGTCCTGTTCCGTATACATTTCAAATAATGTATTGTCTTTATCAATTATTTTAACTACTTCACGCACTTTTACTTCCTTTCCTGTCGGGTCGGTTGAGGTGCCTTTGTAATTTATCGTTTTTGATGCTTCGTCATAAGTTCCTTCAAGCAGCATAATTCCTGTTCCCATATTGTCAATCCAGGTTGAAAAGAAGGTCTTTTTAGCATTATCATACCCTTCAAGAGAAATACCATTCATCGGCATTCCCATAATCATTCCGGTGTACTTGGTTTGGAAATACCTACCGTCCAATAATGCTTCTGTAACGGAAGTACCCTCTGATTTTGTCGGGGGTTGGGAAGGATCCATCCACATAGTAATTTCAGCAGTCCACTCGCCAATATTATTTGCAAGAATTTTATGCATCTCGCCGGGAGTCATATAATCCTGCCAGGCTTTCATCATATCCTGATCCTGTGCAAATACGGAAACTGAAGAAACAAGGCAAATAAACAGAACAAAAATTCCAGGAAATTTTTTCATAATACCTCCGTTTAAATGAATTGAATTTTATGACAAATTGAATGCTGTATTATATTAAAAGAATAAAATCAATTAATCAATAAAAATTTCATTTATGTCGTTTAGTACTGTAGCGCCGCATTTCAGAAGTGTATTTTTGCACTGGTGCCCGTTTGCAATAAGAATACAATCGGCTCCTATTTCTTTTGCAACATCATAATCGTGAACAGTATCTCCTATTAGAACGGCTTCTTCTTCCTTAAGTTCAAGTTTGCGGATTAAATCCAACCCAAGTTCAACTTTGCTTGTTGCGTAAATATGATCAAGTCCAACAAGGTGAGAGAAATAAGGAGTTAATTTATATTGCTCAACAATTTCCACGAGTGTGTGCTGCGAATACGCCGAAAGTATTGACTGACCTTTTCCCATTTTAGAAATTTTTTCAAGGACATCTCTTGTTCCCGGGTGAAGATTTGATTCGGACTTTCTTGTCTCGTACTCATCCATCCATTCCTTACCGACCTTTTCAAATGATTCGACAGAAAAATCAAATCCTACTTTTGCATAATAATCGCTAACGGGAAAAGTAAAGATGTTTTTATAATCATCAACTGTTAATTGATTTATTTTACGCTTCCTTAATAATCCGTTCATAATGTTTACGCAAAGTTCTACATCGTTGAATAAAGTGCCATTCCAATCCCAGATTATGTGTTTATAATTCTTAATCATATCAAATTATTTTGTTAGTGAGCATTAATGATTTAGTTTGATTTAAACTTAATTGCAGATGAGTTGAAAATCAATCGACATAAAAATTTACTAAAAGAATAATTTTTGCAAAGACAAAAAGCAAAATTATTTATATTTTGAAACCACTGTTTTACAAAATAAACGAGAATTAAATGAACAAGACGTTGGTTACTTTGTTTTTTCTACTGGTTACATTAACCATCACCGGGCAGAATTATAAAAAGGTGAAATATTATTTTAATGATTCAAATGATCTGAAAAGGATTAGTTTATTTGGAGTAGCTGTTGACGACGGAAAAATTGATGTGAAGGAAAAATCCCTGACAATGTTTATTAGCGATGATGAGTTTAGAAAACTGTCTCAGCTTAATTTAAAAAATGAAATCATTATTGATGACTGGTTCAAAGAGTATAAAAAATTATCCACGCAGGATTTTGTAGATGAAAAACTAGAGTTGAAAAAAAGCCGGGAAATTTATGGTGTTAAAAGTTTTGGCTATGGTTCAATGGGCGGGTTTTACACGTTGCAGGAAATTCTGAACAAGCTTGATACTATGTTTTTGAATTATCCTAACATAATTACACAGAAATTCCAGATTGGAACTACCGTGGAGAACAGACCTATATATGTCATAAAGATTTCTGATAACCCAAATGTAAACGAAGATGAACCGGAAGTATTTTTCAGTGCATTAACACACGCAAGAGAACCCGAAAGTATGATGGTTTTAATGTACTATATGTACTACCTGCTTGAAAATTACGGAACGGATCCGGAAGTAACTTATCTTGTAGATAACAGGCAGATCTATTTTGTGCCCGTAGTTAATCCTGACGGGTATGAGTATAACAGGATTACAAATCCTTCCGGTGGAGGTATGTACCGTAAAAACAAGAGAAGTCCAAATGGTATTGATTTGAATAGAAATTTCGGTTATAAGTGGGGATATGATAATACAGGTTCAAGTAATATTCCTGCAGATGAAACTTACAGAGGTGCATCCGCTTTTTCCGAACCTGAAACTCAGGCCATAAGAGATTTTTGCCTTGTACATAACTTTAAAACAGCACTTAATTATCACACGTATGGCAACTTGTTAATTTTCCCATGGGGATATGTTAATCAGGAAACCGCAGACTCATCTTACTTTAGAGAATTTGCAGGTGATATGACTAAATTTAATAATTATACCTGGGGAACAAGCGGTGGGGTTCTTTATAACACTAACGGAGATGTTGATGACTGGATGTATGGCGAACAAACAGCTAAGTCAAAAGTTTTATCTATGACACCGGAAGTTGGCTCAACAGGTTTCTGGCCGGTCAAATCTCTTATTTTTCCATTAGCTGAAGAAAATCTAAAACCAAATTTATATTTAACTTGGGTTGCAGACGGATATGTTTCTTTAAAATCATATTCTCTCAGTCAGCAATATTTTAATCCGGGAGATGAAGCCCAGTTAACTGTAAAAATAAAAAATAAAGGTCTGGCTAATTCAGACAATATCTCAGTTCAGTTAAAAGCGCTTTCAGAAGATGTATCCGTAACCAATACCACACAGAATGTTAATCAAATTGGTTCTGGTGAAGAATTTAGTTTAGAGACTCCTTTTAGTTTCTCAATTTCTCAGAATATCTCATCTGTTAAAAAAGTAAATTTACTTTTAGCAGTTTATAATGGTTCAGTTCCAATGGCAGCAGATACAATAAGCTTCACCATCGGAACTCCACAGTATTTCTTTAATGATACGACTGATAATCTTACAACCTTATGGAATGCAAATACATGGGCTGCTACAACGTCGGTTTATTATTCGGCACCAAATTGTTATACTGATAGTAAGAATGGATTATATGCAAACAATGCCAACAATTCAATTACATTAAAGAATGAAATTGACCTTAACCAGGCTCATAACCCTACATTAAGTTTTTATACGAAATTTGATATTGAATCCCAGTGGGATTACGGACAGGTTAAATTCTCTACAAATAATGGTTCAAGCTGGTTTAGTTTACCCGGCAAATATAATCATTTGGGTACAGGTTCATTTCAGCCAAACAACGAATATCTTTACGACGGAAAGAAAGATGAATGGATTAGGGAAGAAATTGATCTTTCTTCCTTATCAGGTAAAAAGATTAAAATGCGATTTGAATTTCATTCTGATTCGTACGAACAGAGAGATGGCTGGTATGTTGATGATATAGAAATTTACCAGTATATGATTCTTCCTGTTGAATTGTCTTCTTTTACCGTAGCAGCAGGCGAAAACTCAGTTCTGCTTAATTGGTCCACGGCAAGTGAAATTAATAACCAGGGATTTTTTATCCAGAGGTCTCCTGACAAACTTAACTGGAACAACCTGCAATTTATAAACGGAAAAGGTACAACAAGTAATTATTCCGATTATCAATATGTGGACAGATCTCCGTTAAATGGAAAATCGTATTACAGGTTAATACAACAGGATTTGGATGGAACACAAAAAATTCTCAAATCAATTGAAGTAAACTTTACTGTAAAAATAAAATTTTCACTTGAACAAAACTATCCGAATCCTTTTAACCCGGTTACGGTTATAAAGTACTCAATACCTAACAGCAATTCTGAAAATGGAATGAAAGTGCAGCTTAAGGTATATGATCTTCTTGGAAATGAAGTTGCCGTTTTAGTGAACGGGTTTAATCAACCAGGAAATTACAGTGTTAAATTTAGTGCTCAGCAATTGCCTTCGGGTATCTACATATATCAGTTGAAAGCCGGAGAATTTTTAACATCAAGAAAAATGACATTAATAAAATAATTAACTGGTGTAAAAATTAAAGAGTAATTTTAACTAAGTTGGAATCGGGAAGAATAACCCGACTCCAATTTAGTCCTATTTTTCTTTTAAGGAGTGAAATATCGGTTATTTTAAGAGAATATGCCGGTTAAGGGCTTAAAGTATAAATCCCTTGCTTATTCAGATATTATTGCTTAGCTTTGAAACGTGAATTCGCCCCTTAGAGGGCGTTTTTTATTACTATGAATATATTACTTAAAAACATAACCGAATTTGCCGACCGGATAACCCAAGATTTGGACCTGCTTCTTATTGACGTTATAATTCGTGGTGATGAAAGAAACAGAGTCATTGAAATATTTATTGATGGTGAAATGGGTATTTCTGCTGAGACGTGTGCGGAAGTTTGCAGTAAAATAAAAGAAATGATAGATGAACAGGATCTTATAAAAGGCAAATACCGACTTGAAGTGTCTTCACCCGGCATAGACAGATCCCTTAAATTCCTGAGACAATATCCCAAGCATATTAAAAGAAAATTTGAAATTGTTTATGTGGAAGGCGAGTCGACAATTAAACTTATGGCAAACCTGTTGAAAATTGATGGAGAAGATCTTTTCTTTTTCGATGGAAAAAAAGAATTGGCAATAAATTTTAACAAAATAAAGTCAGCTAAAGTACAAATCAGTTTTTGAACTGGAGGATAGAATATGAACAGTGAAATAGTAGAATCGTTTTCCGCGATGGTAAGAGAGAAGAGCATCGACAAGGATGTTCTTGCCGGAATTATCGAGGAAATATTTGGTATAATGGTAAAGAAAAAATATGGGCTTGAAGCGAACTATGATGTTGTTGTTAATATGGATAAGGGTGATATAGAAATATTTCTTGAAAAACAGATTGTTGATACGGTTGTTGATCCTAATACCGAAATTGGAATTGATGAACTTAATAAACGCGGGAACGATGAAGAACTTGAAGTTGGCGAAGCTTTTGTCGAAAAACTTGAACTGAACTCCTTTGGTAGAAGACTGATTAACCTTGCAAGGCAAAGCCTTAACCAGAAGATAAGAGAAATTGAAAAAGATGTGGTTTATAACGAGTACAGTGATATGCTCGGTGAAATTGTTGTTGGTGATATTTACCAGGTTAGAAAGAATGATATCTTAGTTAACCATAATAAAAATGAATTAATCCTTCCGCGCAATGAACAAATACCAAGAGAAAAATACAGGAAGGGTGAAACAGTCAGAGCAATTGTTAAAGAAGTTAAGAAAACTCCTAACGGACCGGTTATAATAATTTCACGTGCAGATAATCTTTTCCTCCAGAGATTATTTGAAATTGAAATTCCTGAAATCTACGACGGAGTTATTGAAATAAAGAGCATTGCAAGAGAACCCGGTGAAAGAGCTAAAGTTGCCGTTGAATCCCAGGATACAAGAATTGATGCCGTAGGCGCATGCGTTGGAATGAAAGGTGTTCGAATTCATGCGATAGTCAGAGAACTTAATAATGAAAACATTGATGTTATTAATTACTCGGCAGAACCTGAAGTTTATATTTTGCGTTCGCTGGCTCCCGCAAAGCTTAAATCTATTTCAATTGATAAGAAGAATAAGAAAGCAACCATAGTTGCAGATAGTGACCAGGTTTCTATTATTGTCGGAAGAGGTGGAGTTAATATTCGCCTTGCCATTAAGCTTACTGGTTATGAAATTGATGTTATAAGAGAAGAAAAAGCTTACGAGGATTACGAAGAAGATATTGAACTGGTTGATCTTAAAGAAGAACTTGGTGATGATGTTGTTGAAATACTCATTAATCATCGTTTTGATACGGCGATTGAAGTTCTTACTGCAACACCGGATAAACTAAAAGAAATTACAGAACTTAGTGAAGAAAAATTAACTGAAGTAATTGAGATAATTAAAAACCAGTTCGAAGAAGAAGAATAATTAATTACAGATTTCCAATTACTGTAACTCTTTTTATTGTAATTGAAAATCTGAAAGCTAAAGGAAAGATATGTCCGAAGACCTAAAATCAAAAAAGCTGAGAATCTACAAATTTGCATCGGAATTTAATCTGTCCGCAGATTCTTTAGTTGAATTCCTGCAGAAAAAAGGTTACGACGTTAAATCTCATATGTCCGCTCTTACAGATGAAATGATTGCTGATGTTCAGAATCATTTTAAGAAGGATATTGAAAAAGCTGAGAAACACTATCGTAAAATTTCGGAATTCCAGAAGAAAAGAACTGAAAGAGCTGAACACGAAAAGAAAGATGAGGTAACGGCAGAAGAGGCTCCTGTTATTACAGAACCCGTTGCCGAAGTTGAAGAACCTGTAGTTGAAGAAGTGGTTGAAGAAGTTAAGCAGGTAGAAGAAAAAACTCCGGTTGAAGAAGTTGTTGTTGAAGAAAAAGTAGTTGAAGCCGAGCCGGTAATTGAAGTAGTTCCTCCGGTTGTCCAGGAAGCTCCTGTACAAGAAATTGCAGAAGAACAGGAAAAACCTGAAGTAGTAGTCTTCCAGACGAAATCCGAGAAAGAAGTAAAACAGCGCAAAGGTCTTACAATAATCGGTAAGATTGATCTTGGCAAGGATACTAAAAAGGAAAAAGCAAAAGCTCCTGCTGAAAAACCAGCAAAAGAAGCTGTGCCTGAAAAAGCTAAAGGAGCAGAAGAACGTGTAACTGAAAAAGCAGCTGTTTCCAAAGAAGAAGCTGACCAGGAAGCTGCTAAAAAGAAAAAGAAAAAACCTAAAGCCAAAAAGAAAGTAAAGGCAGAAACCGTTGAAGATCCTACAGCGGTTAAAAAGAAGAAATTTAAACGTGTTGAAGTTGATTCCAAAGAAGTTGAAGAAGCAATAAAAAGAACAATGCTTAGCATTGAAGATTCGGCTGTTGCCGAGCGCGCTTCAACAAGAAAGAGAAAGAAGAAAGAAAAACTTGAAATACAGGAAAAGAAATTAGAAGAACAGCTTGCAGAACAATCAAAGATTAAAGTAACTGAGTACATCCAGGTTAATGAACTGGCAAATTTAATGCACGTTTCTGTAAGTGAAGTAATTCAAAAATGTATTGGTCTTGGTTTAATGGTTTCCATAAATCAACGTCTTGATCTGGAAACAATTACACTTGTTGCCGATGAATTCGGTTTTGAAGTTGAGTCCCAGGAAGAATATTCATCTGATGAACTTGCAGATACACCTGATGAAGAATCGACATTAAAATTCCGTCCACCGGTTGTAACCATTATGGGTCACGTTGATCATGGAAAAACTTCTTTGCTTGACAGGATTAGACAGACAAATGTTGTTGCGGGTGAATCCGGCGGTATAACACAGCACATTGGTGCATACCAGGTTCAGGTTAACGGAAAATTTATAACATTCTTAGATACTCCCGGTCACGAAGCATTTACGGCAATGCGTGCCCGTGGCGCCAACGCGACAGATATAGTTGTGCTTGTTGTCGCTGCAGATGATGCAGTGATGCCTCAGACAGTTGAAGCAATAAACCATGCACAGGCAGCAAATGTGCCTATTATAATTGCAATTAATAAAATTGATAAACCCGGCAGTAACATTGATAAAATAAGGCAGCAGCTTGCCGATAGAAATATTCTTGTTGAAGACTGGGGTGGTAAATACCAGTGCGTACAGCTTTCTGCAAAAACAGGTGTTAACATTGATGAATTACTTGAGAAAATTTTGCTTGAAGCTGAAGTGCTTGATCTTAAAGCAAATCCTGACAGGCATGCACGCGGTACCGTACTTGAAGCCCAGCTTGATAAAGGCCGCGGTATAACTGCAACAATACTTGTTCAAAAGGGCACATTAAAAATTGGTGATCCGTTTGTTGCAGGTGTTAACCACGGACGTGTCCGTGCAATGTTTGACGAAAGGAATAATAAAGTTACTGTTGCAACGCCTTCTACACCGGTGTTGGTTCTTGGCTTTGAAGGCGCCCCGCAAGCCGGAGATACATTTGTAATAGTAGATTCTGAAAGGGCTGCAAGAGAAGTAAGTATTAAGCGCCAGCAGTTGAAACGTGAACAGGACCAGAGACAGATGAGACACATTACTCTTGATGAAATTGCTCATCAGATTAGTATTGGCGGTGTTAAAGAATTGCCGTTGATTGTTAAAGGTGATGTGGACGGTTCTGTGGAAGCGCTGTCTGATTCTTTAATGAAATTATCTACTGAAGAAGTGATTGTTAAAGTTATACACAAAGGTGTTGGTCAGATATCCGAGGGTGACGTTTTATTAGCTACTGCATCTAAAGCAATTATTATCGGATTCCATGTCAGGCCAAATATAAATGCCCGCAAACTTGCCGAATCAGAAAAAGTAGATATAAGACTTTACAACGTAATTTATGATACCATAAATGAAATTAAGTCGGCACTTGAAGGATTATTATCACCGGTTATCTCCGAAGAAATAACTGCTTCTGTTGAAGTAAGAGAAATCTTTAAGGTTCCAAAAGTGGGAACAGTGGCTGGTTGTTATGTACTTGAAGGAAAGATTCAGAGAATAAATAAAATAAGACTTATCAGGCAGGGCATTGTAACATTCGAAGGTGAGCTTGCATCTCTTAAACGCTTTAAGGATGATGTTAAAGAAGTTGATGCCGGTTACGAATGTGGTTTAAGCATACATAACTTTAACGATATTAAAATTGGTGATATAGTAGAATCTTATAAATTAATTGAAACGAAAAAGAAATTATCATAATGGCTTCATTCAGAAAAGAAAAAGTTGCCAAGCTGTTAAAAGAAGAAATAAGTTTAATATTTCAGAACAAGCTTAAAGATCCGGCCTTTGGTTTAATAACTATTACAAACGTTACCATTAGCCCCGATCTTAGAATTGCCAAAGTATATTTTTCCGTTTATGAGCGCGGTAAAAGAAAACTTGTTGTTGAAAAAATTGACGAAGTAAAAGCACTGATACGCAGTGAACTTGCACACAGAATTCAGCTTCGCTTTACTCCTGAGCTGGAATTCTTTCTTGATGATACGCTTGACTACGTTGAGAAAATTGAAGGACTATTTAAAAAGATACACGAGAATGATAAACCGGCTGAATTGTAATCTTGCTGATGCTGATTTCGAAAAAGGTGAAGTACTGCTTATTGATAAAGAAGTAAAACGTCCCTCTTTCAGTATCATTTATAAATTGCGTAAAGCGATTGGTGTAAAAAAAATAGGGCACGCCGGCACTCTCGATCCATTCGCTTCCGGATTATTAATTGTGTGCACCGGCAAAAAGACAAAAGAAATTGATTCGTTCCAGGGACTTGAGAAAACTTATACCGGTACAATTATGTTAGGTAAGAAAACCCGGTCGATGGATTCTGAAACCGAAGTGCTGGAATGTAAAAGTCTTGATGGAATTGACGAGCAGAAAATTATAGAAGCCAAAGAATCATTTGTTGGCAATATTCTACAATTGCCGCCAATGTACTCGGCGGTTAAACATAAAGGCAAAGCGCTTTACAAGTACGCAAGAAAAGGTGTGGAAATAAAACGCGAACCAAGAGAAGTGAAAGTAAAAAGTTTTAAAATAACCGGAATCAATTTACCGGAAGTTCATTTTGAAATTACTTGTTCTAAAGGAACTTATGTAAGAGTACTTGCAAATGATCTTGGAGAAAAACTGTGCTGCGGAGGCTACTTAAGCAGTCTTCGGAGAACGGCTATCGGCGATTTCAGGGTTGAGAATGCCTTTATGGTATATGATTTTATTGATATTTATAACGAAAGCAGAAAGCAGTTGGTTGAATGTTAAAGACGATTTCTTTAACCGAACCAATGAACTTATAGATGAAAGTATTTAATAACATAGAACAGATTTCGAAAGACGTAAATACAGTTTTAACTATCGGAACGTTCGATGGTTTCCATATCGGTCATCAGGAAATTATCCGTTCGGTTGTGGAAACCGCAGGGAAGCAAAACAGCAGGAGTTTTGTTATAACCTTTGAACCGCATCCGAGAAGTGTAGTATCAAAAGATTACGATGTAAAACTGCTAACGACAATAAATGAAAAGCTTGAATTATTTGAAAAAGCCGGTATTGAAAATGTTCTTATAATAGACTTTACAATGGAATTTTCTAAGCTTACTGCTGAAGAGTTTGTAAGCAGGTACCTTGTAAATAAAATTGGTATCAACAGCATTATACTTGGCCATGATCATAAACTTGGTAAAGACCGAGCGGGCGGTGAAGATAAAATTAAAGAACTTGGCGCAAAGTATAATTTCAATGTTGTACCTGTAAGCGCTGTTCAGATTGATGGTGAAATTGTAAGCAGCACTAAAGTAAGAAATGCTCTTTTAAATAGTGAACTTGATAAAGCAAATAAATTTCTTGGAAGAGATTATTCAATAAATGGTAAAATTGTTGAAGGCGCCAAACGCGGCAGAACGCTTGGCTTTCCTACTGCAAACATTAATCCAGATAATCCGAATAAGATTATTCCTTCCAACGGAATTTATTTTGTTGAGTGTTTTATAAGGAAACAGAAATATTTCGGATTATTAAATATCGGTACAAGACCGACATTTGATGATTCTGCAAAAGTGATACTGGAAGTGTATTTATACGACTTTGCCGGTGATATTTACGGTGAAGATATTTCTGTGATTTTGTTGAAAAGAATGAGAGATGAACTAAAATACAATACTAAGGAAGAGCTTATTGCTCAAATGGAAAATGATAAACAAAACGGAATTGAATTAATAAAGAATATAAATAACTAATTTCTCCCGGATACGTCTGGGATTATATTAAAATATAAAGGAGTAACACAATGCCTATTACAAAAGAAGAAAAGCTCGAGTTAATCAAAAAGTTCGGTAAAAGCGAAACAGACAGCGGTACGTCCGAAGTTCAGATAGCTATTCTTACAAAAAGAATTAACGATTTAACCGGGCACTTTGCTTCACACAAAAAAGATCACCACTCAAGAAGAGGATTGATGATGATGGTTGGTAAAAGAAGAAGATTGTTAGACTATCTTGCTTCTAAAGATATTGAACGATACAGAAGAATAATTAAAGAACTTAACATAAGGAAGTAGAAATTAAATGATAAATAAAACTGAAGTTGAAATCGGTGGTAAGATTCTATCTCTTGAGACTGGCAGATTTGCTAAGCAGGCTGATGGTGCGGTTATGGTTCGTTACGGAGAAACGATGGTTCTTGTTACTGCCGTTGCATCTGACGAGGCAAAAGAGGATCAGGACTTTTTCCCGCTTTCAGTTGAATACAGAGAAAAATCTTCTGCCGCAGGTAAAATTCCGGGCGGATTTTTCAAACGCGAAGGTAAACCTTCTGAAAAAGAAATTCTAAGCGCAAGGTTAATTGACAGACCAATACGTCCTTTGTTTGCAGATAATTTCAAAAACGAAACGCAGGTTGTTTCATTCGTTTATTCATTTGACGGAGAAAACGAACCTGATGTAATTGGAGCTTGTGCTGCTTCTGCCGCCTTAACAATTTCAAGAATTCCTTTTCTTGAACCAATCGGCGAAGTAAGAGTTGGAAGAATTGATAAGCAGCTTATTATCAATCCAACATTATCGCAGGTTGAATACAGCGATTTTGAACTTGTTGTTGCCGGGACCGAAACTTCAATTATGATGGTTGAAGGCGAAGCTAACGAAATAAACGAAGCTGAATTTCTTGAAGCGCTTCAATTTGCTCATGATGAGATAAAGAAGATCGTTAAAATTCAGCATGAACTTAGAGCATTATGCGGTAAACCTAAAATGGAAGTTGCCGTTAAAACTATTGATCAGGCTCTTGTTGAAGAAATTAATGCGCTTGCATATGAAAAATATAAAGTAGTGGTTGCAACTGTTCTTGCAAAAGAAGAACGCTCGGCAAAGAATAAAGAAATTTTTACTTTGGTTTGGGATAGCTTAAAAGAAAAATATCCTGAGAGCGAAAAAGTTGTAAAAGAAATACTTCACGATATTGAAAAAGAACTTATGCGTAAACGTATTCTTGAAGAAGGAATTCGTTTGGATGGAAGAAATACAACACAGGTTCGCCCTATTACAATTGAACTTGAAGTGCTTCCAAGAACGCACGGTTCCGCATTATTTACCAGGGGTGAAACACAAAGCTTAACCACGCTTACCTTGGGAACCAAAGATGACGAACAAATTATTGATGGTTTGCAGGAAGAGTACAAGAAAAGATTTTTGCTTCACTATAATTTTCCTCCATTCTCCGTTGGAGAAGTTGGCAAAATGACCGGTGTTGGCAGAAGAGAAGTTGGGCATGGCAATCTTGCCGAACGCGCTATCAAAAAACTTATGCCGGATGAAACCAAGTTCCCATATGTGGTAAGATTAAATTCGGACATACTTGAATCAAACGGTTCATCATCAATGGCAACTGTTTGTGCGGGTTCTTTAGCCTGCATGGATGGAGGCGTTCCTTTAACAAAACAATGTGCAGGAATTGCAATGGGTCTTGTTAAAGAAGGCGATCAGTATAAAGTATTAACTGATATTCTCGGCAACGAGGATCATCTTGGTGATATGGATTTTAAAGTTGCGGGAACCTCAGATGGTATTACTGCAATCCAGATGGATATTAAAATCCAGGGAATATCATTTGAAATAATGGAAAAAGCATTAGAACAGGCAAAGCAGGGAAGATATCACATTCTTGGAATTATGAACGAAGCAATTTCAAAACCAAGAGAAACAGTTTCCAAATTTGCTCCAAGCCTGCTTTCAATTAAAATTCATACAGATCAAATAGGAATGCTGATTGGCCCCGGCGGTAAAACAGTTCAGGGTCTTCAGAAAACTTTTGGCGTTGATATTAATATTGAAGAAGACGGCACTGTTCATATTGCATCTGCAAACAGTGATAACGCAAAGAAGTGCAAAGAGTACATTAAACTTATGACCTCCGCACCTGAAATTGGTGAAGTGTATGAAGGCAAGGTAACCAAGATTCTTGATTTTGGAGCTGTTGTAGAATTCCTGCCTAACAAGGAAGGATTAATGCACATTTCACAAATTGACCTGAAGAAGGTTGAAAAGGTGACAGATTACTTTAAAGAAGGTGATCCGGTAAAAGTAAAATTACTTAAGATGGAAAACGGTAAGTACAGCTTAAGCAGAAAAGCTATTTTACTTGATAAAGAAAAAGCAGTTAAGAAAGAGAATGTTACACCGGCAGAAAGTGTAACGGAAAAAGAAACTGAAAATAACTAATAAAATATTGGGCGGGTTTATTCCCGCCCTGTTAATTTATAAACATAATTTTGGCAAGTAACAGGATGAAGATCGGCAATCTGAATTTGAGCGGCAGGGCAATGCTTGCTCCAATGGCAGAAGTAACAGATGCTCCTTTCAGACAAATATGTAAGGAGTACGGTGCCGGCCTGACCTTTACGCAAATGATAAGTGCCAAAGGAATAATTGAAAATTCATTCCAGTCTCTTCAGTCACTTGCATTTAACAGGAGCGAAAAACCAATTGCTGTTCAGCTGCTTGCAAACGATCCCGATTATTTAAAGAAAGCCATTTACGAGATTAAACAATTAAAACCGGATTTAATTGATTTGAACTGCGGTTGCTCGGTTCAGCAGGTTTGCAAATACGGCTTAGGGGCAAGTCTTTTGGATGACCCGGTTTTACTTGGTAAACTTGTTAAGACTATGGTTGATGCCGCAGGTGATATTCCGGTTTCAATTAAAATAAGGTTGGGAAGAGATAAACAAAACATTACAGTTTTAAGAAATGCAAAAATTATAGAAGACAACGGCGCATCTGCCGTTATTGTACACGGAAGAACAAGGTCACAAGCCTATATCGAGCCGTCTGATTGGTCCTGGATTAAAAAAGTGAAAGACGAAGTGAAAATTCCTGTTATTGGAAATGGTAGCATATTTGAACCTGAGGATGCTATCAGAATGTTTGACCAGACAAATTGCGACTTCGTTTTTATAAGCAGGGGCGCACTTGGCAATCCGTTTATTTTTAAAAGAATTAATTCCTTTTTTGATGAGGGAACAGAAGGAAAAGCCCCTGACATTGATGAGGTTGGCAGCGCTGCCATCAGGCATCTTAAAATGATTATTAAAGATTCCGGTGAACCTAACGGTGTTATTAAGGCACGCAAACATCTTATCTGGTATTTCAGATTTTATAATGGTATCCGGAGCTTTACGGAAAAAATATTTTCGATCGATAATTCTGCTCAGGTTGAATTATTTATCTTAGATCATATTCAAAAAATAAAATACGGTTTTTATCCTGAAGAGGATTTGCAAAAAGTAAGAAAGAGTTTTAATGAACGCATTCTCTTTTGGATTAATGATAAAAAACCGGTAACAACAGAGTAATTATTCGTTCATTAGCCGGACAGAGTTTATGATTAAAGAAATCATAATTAATTCATCCACTTCGCAAACAAGAGTTGCAATTACCGAAGACGGTAATCTTGTGGATTTTTTTGTAGATCATCCTGAAAAAAGAAGGATGGTTGGAGATATTTATCTTGGTAAAGTTGCAAGAGTTTTACCCGGCATCAAAGCCGCATTCATCAATATAGGAATGAAGCACGATGCCTTTCTTCATTTTTCGGATATAGGCGACAGACTGGAAGGCCTGCAAACTTTATTTGATGACTCCGATCTTGATGAAGTTGATATTGAACCGGCTCCTTTTCAGCATGAAGCAAATAAAACAGAAGTAATAGCCGAAGAAAAAGTGAGAAGGGAAATCCAGATACCCAAGCTTCATAAAGGGCAGGAAATTCTTGTACAGATAACCAAAGAACCGGTTGGTAACAAAGGGGTAAGGGTTACCTCGTCTATTTCTTTGCCGGGAAGGTTTTGCGTCCTTCTACCGTTCGATAACAAGATCGGCATTTCTAAAAAGATTTTTGATTTTAAAGAAAGAAGAAGATTAAAATCGATTGCCCGTGGTATAATCCCGGAGAATTGCGGACTGATAATCCGCACTGCCGCAAAAGATCAGGCTGAAGATATATTATCTGATGACCTGAAATATCTTGTTAAAACCTGGGAAGACATTCAGGCATCCGTTAAAAATGAAGAACCGCCTACACTTGTTTACCAGGACCTTAGCACAACCAACAGTGTAATAAGAGACCTTCTTACTCCTGATGTTTCAAAAGTTTTTATTGACCAACGAAAAATGTATAAGCAGGTTAAGTCTTATGTAAGAATGGTTCAGCCTCAACTTGAAGAAAAGATTGAAGTATTTAAAGACGGTACTCCGATTTTTGAGTCGTTTAAAATTGAAGAGCAGATTAAGACACTGATGGGAAGAAAAGTGCCGTTGCCAAGTGGCGGTTACATTATTATTGATCATACTGAAGCGATGGTTGTTATTGATATTAACAGTGGAAGATATGCGGCAAAGAAAGAACAGGAATTGAATTCGCTTAAGACAGATCTTGAAGCTGCGAGAGAAATTGCAAGACAGCTGAGGCTAAGAGATATTGGTGGTTTAATAGTTTGCGATTTTATTGACCTTGAAGATGAGAAGAACAAAAAGAAAATTTACGATGAGATGAAAAAAGAATTCCGTAAGGACAGAGCAAAAGTTTCTGTCCTGCCGATGACGGAATATGGTCTTGTCCAGATTACGCGCCAGAGAATAAGAGAAAATATTCTTCATACAATGAATGAAGTTTGTCCTTTCTGCAATGGCTCGGGCCTGCTCACAAAGCGTTCAAACCTGATGCATGAAATTGATGAATGGCTTAAACGCTTTAAAAGAAATTCAAGCGAGAAAAAACTTATTCTTTCTGTCCATCCTTCGCTCGGCGAAAAACTAAGGGAAGGAAAGATAAAGATGCTAACTAAGCTTCAGTTCAAATACTTAACTAAAATAAAACTAAATGAAACCGAAACTATAAATCCCGGCACATTTAAATTTATTTCGGCAAAGACACAAAAAGATATTACACGTGATTATATTGCCTGAGATGCTGATGCAGATTCTTAATCTCAAAGTTTTTAACTGGATTTTATTATAGCGAATAAATATATAACCATAGTTAATCTTTCCATCAACTATAGTTTTTTGGAATTTATATCTTTCGTAAATTTGTATGGAAATTGTAATTTGATTTCATCTTTAAACACATACTAGGACAAATCAAAAATGAAATTTTTTATCGATACAGCAAAAATTTCTGAAATTAAGGAAGCCACCTCACTTGGCATTCTTGATGGTGTAACAACAAATCCTTCATTAGTGTCTAAAGAAGGAAAAGATTTTAAAGCCTTGCTTAAGGAAATTCTTGAGATTGTTGATGGTCCCGTAAGTGCAGAAGTAATTTCTGTAGACTATGAGGGAATTTTAAAAGAGGCACGCGAACTTGCAGCTATGCACAGGAATATTGTTGTTAAAGTTCCTTTGATTAAGGAAGGATTGAAAGCTGTTAAGACTTTAAGCTCGGAAGGAATTAAAACAAATGTAACATTATGCTTTTCTCCTTCCCAGGCATTGCTTGCAGCTAAAGCTGGCGCTACTTACATAAGTCCGTTTGTTGGCAGGTTGGATGATATAAGCCATGATGGTATGGATTTGATTCAGCAAATTGTACAGATTTATGATAATTATGGTTATCCTACAGAAGTTCTTGTTGCAAGTATTCGTCATCCGCTTCACCTTGTACAGGCTGCAATGATGGGGGCTGATGTTGCAACAATGCCGTTTAATGTAATAGATAAATTATTTAATCATCCTTTAACCGATATCGGTTTGCAGAATTTTCTGAATGACTGGAAAAAACTAGAACAAAAAAAATAGAGTTATGAAACAAACAACATTATTCAAAATTCACGAGAAACTTGGCGCTAAGATTGTTCCTTTTGCAGGATTCATGATGCCAATCCAATATTCATCAATAATTGCAGAACACAAAGCCGTGCGTAATTCAGTAGGTGTGTTTGATGTATCCCATATGGGAGAAATTTTTGTAAAAGGTAAAAATGCTCTTGATTTCATTCAGCATGTAACTATTAATGATGCTTCAAAATTAAATATAGGAAGAGTTCAGTACTCCGCATTCTGTTATCCTGATGGCGGAATAGTTGATGATTTGCTTGTATATAAGTTAGCCGATGATGAGTATATGCTTGTAGTTAATGCATCAAACAAGGATAAAGATTTTGAATGGATAAAAGAGAATAACAAATTTGGTGTTGAGCTTACAGATAAATCCGATGAATATACTTTGCTTGCAGTACAGGGTCCAAAATCCCTTGAGACACTACAGAAAATTTGTAACCGCCCGCTTGATCTGGAATATTATCATTTCTTCGAAGCAAAATGTGCCGGATTGAATATGCTTATTTCGCGTACGGGTTATACAGGCGAACTTGGATTCGAATTGTATTTTAAAGCTGATGAAGCAGCCGCAGAAAATATCTGGAATAAGATTTTTGAAGCTGGCGAGGAATTCGGAATTCAACCGGTTGGACTTGGCGCAAGAGATTCATTAAGACTTGAGATGGGCTATTGTCTTTATGGTAATGATATTGACCAGACTACTAATCCACTTGAAGCCGGTCTTGGATGGATTACCAAGCTGAATAAAGAATCCTTTATTGGAAAAGATGCTTTGCTAAAAGTAAAAGCGGAAGGTCTTAAAAGAAAATTAGCACCGATGATCTCTGTTGAAAAAGTTTTTCCAAGACACGGCTATGATTTATCTGTTGACGGAAATAAAGTTGGTAATATTACAAGCGGAACAGTAAGCCCTGTTTTAGATAAAGCAATTGCTATGGGATATGTTGATTCGGCATTTGTAAAAGATGATGCAGTTATTAATTTTGTTGTAAGAGGCAAAGAGGTTCCTGCTGTTATAACAAAATTGCCGTTTGTTAAAAAATAGTTTTTAAATGTTAAAGAAAAAATTTTAATGAAGATAAATGTTTTATTCTCTCCTTCATTGGTTGATGAATTATATTTTACCGGGAAAACCACGGTAGTTATAGATGTTCTCAGAGCTACTTCAACAATTATAGAAGCTCTTAACAATGGTGCTAAAGAAGTTATACCGGTTAATACTTTTGAATTTGCCCTGAAAGCTTCGGGAAGTATTTTCGGAGGACAAACAATTCTTGGCGGTGAAAAGAACACAAAGAAAATTGAAAGTTTCAACCTTGGCAATTCACCGCTTGAATACACAAAAGAAGTGGTTGCCGGTAAATCAATAATTTTGTTTACTACCAATGGTTCCAAAGCGATTGTGAAGGCAAAATTCTCAGAGCACCTTTTAATTTGCGCTTTCACAAACTTATCTTATGTGGCAAAATTCCTTATTGAGAACGGAAAGGATTTTGAGATTTTGTGTTCGGGCAGGGCTGGTGGTTTTAGTATTGAAGATACAATATGTGCCGGAAGATTGATTTCCGAAATTGAAGAACAGGGTCATGAAATGATGTTAAGCGATTCCGGCAGAGCAGCAAAATATCTTTCAAAGTTTTTAGGTAAGAGTGTTCGTAAAATGCTTGCGGACAGCGAACATGGAAAACTTCTTGCAGAAAATGAATTCCAGGCTGATATTGAATTTTGCTCCAGTGTAAATACGATGAATCTTCTGCCGATTTACAGCAACGGCTCAATAAAGATTCTTCCGAATAAAAATGAAAGTGAACTTTAAGAATTTATTTAATAGAAATGCCAGTTAAGAAAAAGATAAAAGAGGTAGAAAAATCTGACAGCTATTTTGTTCTATCGTTTGAAAAGAAGAAAAAAATTCTTGGCATTTTTGCCTTGGTTATTGCTGTTCTAATATTTCTTAGTATAATTTCGTATTCACGTTACGACCAGGCAAACCTTACTTACCAGTTTACGGATTTGTTCAGAGTATTTTCACCTGATGAAGGATTTGCCAAACGTGCGGAAAGTACACATAACTGGCTTGGTGTTTTTGGCGCATACCTTTCAACTTTCTTTGTTACCGGAACACTCGGATATTTCTCATTGGTGTTTCCTGTTATTATTTTTATCTGGGGTTATATAATTCTTAAGAAAAATAAAAATATCAAATGGGCAATAAACATTTCAAATTTTTCGCTTGTAACAGGAATAATTCTGGCGAGTTTTTTTGGAGTTCTTCGTTTAAAGTTAAATATATTCCCGGAGATATATGAGCTTTCCGGAGGTGTAGGAGGATATCTTGGACTTGCTCTCGGAAGACTGCTTGGTGGGTTCGGCAGTATTCTTTTATTAGCCACACTGTTTCTCTTTACTTTAATAATTGCAATAGATTTTAAATTAAGCCGCGTAATTGATTTCCTGAAAAGTCTTTTTGAAAAGAGCCAGGAATATGTTGTTAATAAAGACGAAGTAAAAACTGAAAGCAACCTTGAAAAGATTAAGGAACTTAAAACAGAAAAACCGAAAAGGACAAAATTAGTTAAACCCGAACCTGAAGAAGAAGCGCCTGAAGAATCTGTTGAAGAAACAAAAATTCAAATAGTAAGATCAAGTGAAGTTGGTGTAGTTAAGGAACAGGAAGAGGAAATATCAGAGTTTCCGAAATCTGAACAAGTTAAAAAGGAAGAAAAGAAAAAATCTGAACAGCCGGCATTACCGGAAATTGATAAAGATGAAGAAGCTAAACTTCCAAATCAGTGGGACGAAATAATCAATTACAAAAAACCTGCTCTTACATTGTTAGATGCAGCTCCGGAAGAGAATTACAAAGTTGCCGAGGAAGAACTAAAGAAGAATGCAGAACTTCTTAAGGAAAAACTCTCACTCTTTGATATTAAAATTGAAAACATAACTGTTACGCCGGGTCCGGTAGTTACTTTATATGAAATTGTACCTGAACCCGGAGTTAAGATCAGCAGAATTGTTAGTCTTGAACATGATATTGCTCTTGCACTTGCTGCGCGTGGTATAAGAATCATTGCACCTATTCCCGGTAAAAGTGCAATCGGTGTAGAAATTCCGAACGCACAGGCAGCGTTGGTAAATGCAAGAAGTGTTCTTGGAAAAATAAATGAAGTTAAAGATGAACTTCCGATGGCGCTTGGTAAAACGATCTCTGGGGATGTTTATATAACGGATTTATCAAAAATGCCGCACTTATTAATTGCAGGATCAACAGGATCCGGTAAAAGCGTCGGCATCAACATGATTATTACAAGCTTGCTTTATGCAAAAGATCCGTCCGATGTAAAATTTGTTATTATCGATCCGAAGAAGATTGAATTATCATTCTATGGTAAACTGAACAAACATTTTTTAGCAGTGTCTCCGGATCTTGATGAAGAAATTATAACCACGCCGCAGAATGCAATATTAATATTAAAGTCTGTAGAATATGAAATGGAAAAACGGTATAACCGTTTGGCAAAAGCAGGCGTAAGAAATATTGTAGATTACAACCAGAAGATTTCCGATCCTAAGAAAAAGCCAAAAGACACAGAAGATGTTAAGCATTATAAGATGCCTTACATTATAGTAATTATAGATGAGTTGGCTGACCTTATGATTACGGCAAGCAAAGAAGTTGAAGAACCCATTGCCCGGCTTGCCCAGTTAGCGCGTGCGGTTGGAATTCATCTTGTACTTGCAACACAGCGCCCGTCTGTTAATGTTATTACAGGCGTAATTAAAGCTAATTTCAGCGCACGGATGGCTTACCAGGTTGCAACAAAAATTGATTCGAGAACAATACTTGATATGAACGGTGCCGAGCAGTTGCTTGGCCGCGGTGATATGCTTTTCCTTCCTTCTGGTACGCCAAAACCAATCCGTATGCAGAATGCTTTTATATCAACTGAGGAAGTTGAAAAGATTACAAATTATATTTATTCGCAGCCAGGTTATTCAAAAAGATATTTCCTGCCTTCTATGTATGAGAAGAAAAAAGAAAGCGCAGGAGGATTTCTCTCAGACCGTGATCCTATGTTTGATGAAGCGGCAAGAGTTATTGTTCGGCATCAGCAGGGTTCGGTTTCATTACTCCAGAGAAGATTAAAACTTGGTTATTCCCGTGCTGCAAGAATTGTTGATCAGCTTGAAGAGGCCGGAATTGTCGGTCCTGCCGATGGTAGCAAGGTTCGTGCTGTTCAGGTAGAAGATGAGCAACAACTTGAAACAATTTTACGGGCTTTGTAGTAAGAGAAATAGTAATACATTTGAAAGGATTTTGAATGTTAAAAAAAATAAGCCTGAAAATTTTAGTAATATTTTTATTCTCTTCGTGCATTTTTGGGCAATCTGCCCAGGATGTTGTTAAAAAGATTCAGAATAAATTTGAAAGCATTTATAATTTAACAGCAGATTTTACACAGGCATCTGTAATCCCCGGCAGTAAATCATCGGCTAAAAATTCCGGCAAAATTTATTTCCAGAAAGAAAATAAATACAGGATTGAATTTAAAAGTATGGAAATAATTTCCGATGGTGTTACAATCTGGAATTATAACAAGAAAGCAAAAAAAGTTGTTATCAACAACGCAGATGACGAATCGAACAGTTTCTCTCTGAAAAATCTTATAATTGACTACCCTAACCAAAGCACCGCTTCCTTGCTTGGCAATGAAAAAATAAATGGGCAGGAGTTTACCGTTATAAATCTTAAACCGAAAAAAGAAGAGAGCAATTTTGAGGCGATAAAAATCTGGAGCAGTGCCGATGGAATGGTTCGCAAAGCCGAGATTGTTGATAATAACAGGGCTTCACTGATTTTTGAATTGTCATCAATTGATACTGACAGAAAAATTTCATCAGATAAATTTGTTTTCAAAAAACCGGCAGGAACAGAAGTTATTGACCTTAGATAATAAAAATCCGTTGCAATTAAAAAAAATCTTAGGACTGGTATTTACACTCCTGCTAACGGGATTGTTCTTGGTTATTGCTTTTTATGGTGTCGATTTTAGCAAGATGTTTTTTTTCATTTCGAACGCTTCAATATTCTGGATGATTGTTCTTGTATTCAGCCTGCTTTCTTCTCACTATATACGCGCATTAAGATGGAAAATAATTTTAAGTTCCGTCAAACCGGATTCTTCAACATTAAACCTGTTCGGTGCACTTATGGTTGGTTACGGTGTTAACTGCGCGGTTCCCCGTCTTGGTGAAGTATCCAGAGCAGTTGTACTTGGTAAATGGGAAAAAATTTCCACGACATCAACAATCGGAACTGTTATTCTTGAAAGAGTAATAGATATGCTTTCATTCGCGTTTGCCGTTGTTATAAGCGTATTTATATGGAGCGGTGACCTTTACCAGCATTTTCCATGGCTGCGCAGTTCGTTGTATATTGTTATTGCTTTAATGCTGCTTCTGTTTTTATTTCTCATTCTTCTTGTTAGATTAAAAGAAAAATTTTATAACGCAATAATTAAATTTGTCGGAAAGATATCGGAAAAACTTGCACATAAACTTGCTTCAACTTTTGAAATGCTCATTCTTGGATTTGCAAGTCTTAAGGGAGTAAAAAATTATATGCTCACTTTATTTCTTACCTTGCTTATGTTTGTTTTTTACTGGTTGAATTCTTACATCGGATTTTTTATTGTCGGGATGGATCAGTTGACGAATGTAAACCTTGGAATGGCCTGGATAATAATGAGCATAAGTTCAATTGGAGTAATGATTCCGACTCCCGGGGGAACTGGTTCTTATCATACTTTGGTAAAATCAGTATTGGTTCTCCTGTTCGGTTTTGATGAGGCAATCAGTCTTGCGTATGCAGTACTAACTCATATTATATCTTATGTTCTTTTTGTTACTGCGGCATTGTTCTTTTTCTTTTACTTAAATAAAAAGTTCTCCGTAAAACCTGTTAACTAAATAGTGAATGAATAAAATGAAAAAATTATTTTACCTGGCTCTTATTGTTACCGGTACTGCATTTGGGCAGATTGATTTAAGCGCAGGAATGGGCATTAATTTTTCTTCCTTTGCTTCATTGAATGATTATATCAGTTCGGTAAACAACCAGGACCTTGCAAGTTTTAATTCAAATGTTGAGTTTTTTGGTGAAGCCGGTTACCAGATTAAAAATAATTTTATGCTGGGGCTCGACTATTCTTTCTCACTTTATTCTTACACAAATGATTTTTCCGGCCTGGGAAAATTTGAATTTGATTACAACCTGCACTCACCAACCTTAATGGCATATTACGTTATTAAAGGTGAGGGTTATAAATTTAAACTTGGTGGAGGGGCAGGAATAAGATATATTGTATGCGAGCAAACTTTACCGCAGTCAACATTATCTGAAACATATACAGCAACCGGATTCGGCGCTTTATTAAAAGCAGAGGGAAACACTGCTCTGGGGCAAAACGTTTTCGCATTAATTGCGTTTTCCCTAAAAATGGATTTCCCCGGAACACCTAAAAATTCAGGTAAAGCTATATCATACAGGCAATCAGGAATTAATGAAGTAGATATAAACTCATTTACTGCCGGTGTAAGGCTTGGCGTAATGTATACTTTTTAAGGAGAAATTGTGAATATAATTGAAGCTATCTTCCTTGGACTAATACAGGGATTGACAGAATTTTTACCGATCAGCAGCACTGCGCATCTTACAATCGCAGGCAAAATATTAAACCTTATTTCACCTGAAAATCCTGAAAGATGGACTGCATTTATTGCTGTAATACAATTAGGTACAATGCTGGCGGTAATAATTTATTTCTGGAAAGACCTGTTTCATATTATCAAGGAGTTTTTAAAAGAGAATTTTATAGAAAGAAAAACATTTACCAAACAGAATCTTAACGCAAGACTCGGATGGTACATAATAATCGGAACAATTCCGATTGTATTTATTGGATTGCTGTTTAAGGATTTTATTGAAGGCGCCTTTACCAAAGACCTGGTGGTTATTTCATTCAGTTTAATTGTGCTTGGAATTCTTTTAGCAGTGGCGGAAAGAATCGGGAATTTTAAAAAGGATATTGAAAAACTTACCTGGATCGATGCTTTGATTATAGGTATTGCTCAGGCAGTTGCATTAATCCCCGGCTCATCACGTTCCGGAACAACTATCACTGCAAGTTTATTTCTTGGACTAACAAGGGAAACCGCCGCAAGGTTTTCATTTCTTTTAAGTATTCCGGCGGTACTTGCAAGTGGCTTACTTCAGTTTGTTGAATCCGTGAAATACCTGAATCAATCAATGGCATTAAATCTTTTGGTTGCTACAATTACATCGGTAATAAGCGGGTATTTTGCAATTGATTTCCTTTTAAAATTTTTAAGAAAAAACACTACTTTTGTTTTTGTTTTTTACAGGATAGTATTAGGAATAATTATCCTTGGTTTAATATTTTTAAATTATATTTCCCGTTAATAAAATTATAATGGAGTTAATATGATAAGATTTCTTTTTTCAATGCTTGTTCTTGCCTGCTTGTTGGGCTGCAACGAAACAAAAAAAGCAGATGAAGCAGATACACAGAATAGCGATTCACTTAAAACAAAGGAGATGAGTGTGGACTTTACCGCGATAGACAAAGTATTTCCAACCGCAGATGATTCTGTTGCCGTTGGTATAATAAAAACAAAATTCGGAACAATTGAAGTTGAATTGTTTTCAAAAGATGCTCCGAAAACAGTTAAGAATTTTATCGGGCTTTCATTAAACGGTTATTATAAGGGCGTAATTTTCCATCGTGTTGCAAAAGGATTTGTAATACAAGGTGGTGACCCTACGGGAACAGGCGCCGGTGGAACAAGCATTTACGGTGATACATTTGAGGATGAATTAAATTCTGAAACCAAAAGCTACAAAGACGGTTACCAGCGCGGAGTTTTAGCAATGGCAAATAAAGGACCAAACACTAACTCTTCGCAGTTTTTTATAATGCTAACAGAAGTAAGCCAGATGCCTAAGAACTATACTATTTTCGGTAAAGTAATTAAAGGAATGGAAGTAGTTGATAAAATCGGCGCTTCCAAAATTACTCCGGTTATGGGCCAGAACGATGGTAAACCGGTTGAACCTATTGCTATGGAAAGTGTTACGGTTGAAAAAAGAGAAAAGAAGATTAACAGCATCTTCGATAAGTAAGAGTTCTTAAATAATCCTTTTGAAAAATAATTAACCGGGTAGCTTAGCTATCCGGTTATATCCATTGATTCAAATTCCATTTTAATTTAAATGGCAAAACAAAAAAAAGAAATTCCGTCCATTTATTCTATCGGGAAATATCTAAAGCCTGATTCGCTGTTACCGGTATATTTTTTCTGTGGCAATGATACTTTTGCAATTGAAAGCGCAACAAAAGCCCTGGAAAAAATCATTCAGCCATTATTAACATCCGATTTTGACAAAGAAACAATCAACGGTAATGAGTGTTCTGTATTTGATGTTATAGATATAGCTTCTTCGTTTCCTTTCGGTTCTGAAAAGAAATTAATAGTGCTTAAGGATTTTGATGAACTTAAGGGGGATAAAAAACAATTTAGTTCTTATGTAAAAAATCCATCACCCTCCACTATTTTAATCATAAATAAATATACGGAAGTTAGTAACCCTGATTCAGAGCCGTACTCTTCCCTTTATGAAAAAAATTATATTTTTGAGGCAAACGAGTTAAAAGGAAATGAGCTTAGCAGCTGGATTGTAAAGTATGTTGCAAAGAATAATAAAACAATTTCAACTGAAAATGCTTTAGCTTTAATTGATATTGTCGGTGAAAACCGGTCTATAGTTGAAATGCAGATTCAAAAGATTTTTTCTTACTTGGGAACAAATAAAGAAATAACGCTGGAAATTATAAGAAGCTTATCTTCCCGGTTGAAACAGTATAATATTTTTGATTTGTGGGGCGCAATAGGAAAAAGAAATAAAGCTAGAGCGCTGGAAATTACACTTAATATTATGGGGCAGGATGATGAAGCTAAACAGGCGCTGTACATCATAGTGATGCTGAATAAATATTTTACTTCTTTGGCTCAGATACCAGAACTGGAAAAAGAGAATAGTAATGAATTTGCAAAAGCAAAATCAATCGGAACACATCCTTTCTTTTATAAAGATTATGTTAAAGCAAGCGCATTTTTTAATGAAAAGAAATTAAAGAATATCTTTCAGTCACTGATGGAAGCGGATATGACAATGAAGTCAACAGCTTCAGATCCTAAAGCGGTTATTACTCTTCTTATAACCAAATTATTTATTTAAAGTAAGCAGCAATGTGGGGGATTATTGATTTTACAGCTTCATTTCTTTAAAATTGACCTGGAAAAAGTGAAACTATTTTTAATCATAAGAGTATAAAACTATTGAATAAAAGATTATCTGAACTGACAGATGAAGAATTGATAAGTGAATTTCAGAATAATAATACTGTTGAAGCTTATGAGTTGCTGGTTAAAAGATACAAAGATTCTCTTATGAACTTTGTTTACAGATTTACAGGTGATAAGGATGTAAGTTCCGATATTGTACAGGATACTATGATCAGGTTTTATTTGAATAAGGATTCGTATAAATCATTTGCCAAATTTTCAACCTGGATATACACTATCGCCTCAAATCTTGCAAAAAATGAATTGAAAAGAAGAAAAAGAAGAAAAATTTATTCAATTGACCATGATGCAGATGAACCTGAAATAGTTATAAAAGATAAATTGCCGTTGCCGGATAAGCTGGCCGACAGTGATATTAAAAATAAGATTATTGAAAATGCCCTTACTAAAGTAAAACCTGTTTACAGGGAAGTTGTCGTTCTTAGAGATGTACAGGACCTTAGCTACGAAGAAATTGCTGAAATAACCGGGCTCTCCATTGGAACTGTTAAATCAAGAATCAATCGTGGCAGGAATCATCTCCAGAAACTATTAAAACATATTTATAATGAGTAGTGCCTATGATTAAAAACTACAATTTGAAGACTAACATGGAAAACAAAATTGTAAACTCTTTAAAAAATCTTCCAAGAGTTACAGCTCCAGAGGATTTTGAAATTAAACTTAAGCATCGACTAAATACATTACCGCCTCCGGTAAAAAGTAAAAAATTCTTCAACTTTAACCTGAACAGAAGTTTAATTCCTGCTTTCGGATTAGTTGCAAGCTTACTTCTTGTTTTTTCATTATTCTATTTCCAGAGTATTACTGAAATAAATGAAAAACAGAATAATTTACCGGCTTCCGGGGATGTGGATAAAACAATGGTTCAACCTGAAGATGCTAATGTTAAAATTGAGAAAGAGAGTAAAAACGACTTTACCTTAGAGGCTCCGGATAAAATTAATGAAATGCCCGTTTCAGGTGCTTCAAAAGAAAGTAAAGCAAGACTTAAAGAATTAATTTCATCAGTCCGTGGAAGAAATGTTGACCAGAGTTTAAGCGCCCGCCCGGAATCCAGTTCAATTTATGGAGAAAATCCAACTCAACCAGTCCAGTTCAATGAATATAATCCATTTATGGAGAGTGACAGGGTTGTTGACAAACCTGCAGCACAAAAAGATACCTTAAATAAAGCAAAAGCTAAAAAGAAATAAAAAGGAGCTGTTAAGCTCCTTTTTTATGCCAGGTCATAGTATATAACATTTGTTTTATTTATTGTTGGAATAAAATATAAACTTTAAATGTCTCAATTATTAATGGTAAAATAATCCCTTTTTTTTTCGATTATTAGGTAATAAAAAGGATTGGTTTTGCATGAAAAAAATTGTTACGGTTTTATTCTTTAGCTTGTTTCTTTTGATAACTTTTTTCGGTTCTGTAAATTATGCTCAAATGCCGCCTCATCCTACTTTGGCAGAAAAAATTAAAAAAGGCATTGTTGAATTACCTGAAATTATTAAAAACAAATCAGAACTCAGATCAAGGGGCATTGATGCACCTTGGAAAGCACAGGTTGATCAGAAATTAAGTTCTCCGCTTAATATTGATAAAAACAGAGTTGTCGGTCCGGCTTTAGTCCCTTCGGGAAATTGGCGGGCATTAGTAGTATTGGTTCAGTTTTCTGACAAAGCTCAGCAAGTTAACGCAACTTATTTTGATAATATGATATTCTCTCAAACCTCCGGTACACTTTGGGATTATTATAAAGATGTTAGTTATAATGCCCTTGATATTGTTACTGTAAATTTACCAAGCTCTATCGGATGGGTAACTGCCCCAAGTACTTACGCTTACTATTGTGATAATGAATATGGTATTGGAACCTATCCTCGGAATTCACAAAAATTAGTTGAAGACGTAGTTAATCTGATAAATCCTTCGGTTAATTTTTCTAATTATGATAATGACGGCGATGGATATGTAGATGCACTGTTTGTTGTTCATACAGGAACTGGTGCAGAAGTAACCGGAAACACTACAGATATTTGGTCTCATGCCTGGTCAACTGTTCTTGATATGAATGTAGATGGAGTAAAAGTAAGAAGGTATTCGGTGGAGCCTGAGTATTGGCTCTCACCAGGTGATATGACTATTGGGGTTTATGCCCACGAATTAGGTCATGCAGCTTTTGGTTTACCGGATTTATATGATACTGATAATTCCTCTGAAGGTTTAGGAAACTGGAGTTTGATGGCAAGCGGAAGCTGGAACGGTTCTTTAGGTAATACTCCATCCTTTCCCGATGCCTGGTCCCACATTCAAATGGGTTATGCAACACCAACAAATGTTAGTTCTAATTTATATGGGCAATCCATTGTACAAACTACGCAGGCTCCTCAGATTTTTAAATTGTGGAGAAACGGCAGTCCGGGTTCACAGTACTTTTTAGTACAGAACAGGCAAAAGTCCGGGTATGATGCAGGTTTGCCAGGAAGTGGTTTAGCTATTTACCATATTGATGATAATGTAACAACTGATAATGATAAAGAATGGTATCCGGGATATACATCATCGGGTCATTACTTAGTTGCATTAGAACAAGCTGACGGTTTGTGGCAGCTTGAGAAAACCAGTCGTGGTGATGCCGGCGATCTCTATCCCGGTTCATCAAATGTTATTAATTTTAACAATGGTACAACTCCTAACACTAAAGATTACAGCGCCAGCGCTACAAATGTTTCTGTAAACAACATCAGCAGTTCTGGTCCAATAATGACGGCTGACTTATTAATTACTCAGGTAACTCCAACAGTTACTGTAACAAGTCCCAACGGCGGAGAAAACTGGAAAGTTGGAACAATTCAAAATATTACATGGACCAGTACAAGTGTAACAAATGTTAAGTTAGAATATTCGGTTAATAATGGGACAAGCTGGGCTACAATAATTGCAAGCACTTCTGCCTCGGCAGGAAGTTACGGATGGACAATACCAAACTTTCCTTCTCCAAATTGCAAAATCAGAATTAGTGATGCAAGCGATTCAGGTGTAAATGATCAGAGCGATAATACATTTACTATTTATCAACCAACCTTAACTTTAACAAGTCCAAACGGTGGAGAAAACTGGAAAGCCGGATCATTAAAAAATATTACATGGACAAGCAGTAATGTAAATAGTGTTAAGCTTGAATATACAACAAACAATGGCGCTAACTGGCTTACTATTGTTGCAAGTGTGTCTGCTTCTGCCGGTAGTTATACCTGGACAGTACCTAACATTTCTTCAGCAATTTGCAAAGTTAGAATTAGTGATTTTAGTGATGCAACTTTGTCTGATGTTAGTGATAACGTATTTACTATCTATCAACCAATGCTGACTCTTACAACTCCAAACGGTGGAGAAAGCTGGGTGGCCGGATCATCACAAAATATTACCTGGACAAGCAGTAATGTAAGCAACGTAAAACTTGAGTACACAACAAATAACGGGACAAACTGGATTACAGTAATTGAAAGTACTCCGGCAGCGGCAGGAAGTTATAACTGGACAATCCCAAATACTCCATCAACTAATTGTAAAGTTAGGTTAAGTGAAATTGGTGATCCTTTAATAAGTGATGAAAGCGATAATGTTTTTACGATTAGTGAATTGCTGATTGCATTAAACAGTCCTAATGGTGGTGAAAACTGGAAGGTTGGGGTATCACAAAGTATTACATGGTTAAGCAATAATATAACAAACATAAAACTTGAATATACAACTAACAATGGAACAAGCTGGGTTACAATAATTGAAAGTACACCTGCATCTACAGGAAGTTATAGCTGGACAATCCCAAATACTCCTTCAACTAATTGTAAAGTAAGAATAAGTGATGCGGGCAATGCAGCCGTAAATGATTTAAGTGATAATGTATTTACAATTTATCAACCTACCATAACGCTTACAACTCCGAACAGCGGAGAAAGTTGGAAAGTAGGAACTAATCAAAATATTACCTGGACAAGCAGTAATGTTACAAATGTAAAACTTGAGTACACAACAAACAACGGAACTAACTGGAGTACAATAATTGAGAGTACACCGGCATCAACCGGTAGTTATAGCTGGACCGTTCCGAATACATCATCAACAAATTGTAAAGTAAGGGTAAGCGATGTTAGCGATGCTGCAATAAGTGATTTAAGTGACAATGTATTTACTATTTATCAGCCAACTATTGCATTAACAACTCCGAATGGTGGAGAAAACTGGAAAGTTGGTACGACCCAAAATATTACCTGGACAAGCAGTAATGTTGAAAATGTAAAACTTGAGTACACAACAAACAACGGTACGAACTGGGTAACAATAATTGAAAGCACACCGGCTTCTGCAGGAAGTTTTGTCTGGACAATTCCAAATACTCCTTCAGTAAATTGCAAAGTAAGAATAATCGATGTTAACGATGTCGCTATAAATGATATGAGTGATAATGTGTTTACTATTTATCTGCCAACGTTAACATTAATAAGTCCGAATGGCGGAGAAAACTGGAAAGTTGGTGCGATCCAAAATATCACCTGGACAAGCAGTAACATTACGAATATTAAACTTGAGTATACAATAAATAATGGAGTAAACTGGAATACAATAATTGAAAGTTTAGCAGCCTCGACCGGAAGTTATAGTTGGACAATTCCCAATGCTCCTTCTGCAAACTGCAAGGTTAGGATTAGTGATACAGGTGACGCTACTACAAATGATTTAAGCAATAATGTATTTACTATCTACCAACCAACAATAGCACTAACAACTCCAAATGGAGGAGAAAGCTGGAAGGTAGGAACAACTCAAAACATTACATGGACAAGCAGTAATGTTGCAAATGTAAAACTTGAGTACACAACAAATGATGGAACAAACTGGGTAACAATAATTGAAAGTACTCCTGCATCTGCAGGAAGTTATGTTTGGACAATTCCAAATGTTCCTTCAGTAAACTATAAAGTACGAATAAATGATGTTAGTGATGCTGCTATAAATGATTTAAGTGATAACTTCTTTACTATTTATCAGCCTGTAATAATATTAACAACTCCGAATGGCGGAGAAAACTGGAAAGTTGGATCAACAAGAAACATTACCTGGGCAAGCAGTAATGTTGCGAATTTAAAACTTGAGTACACTACAAATAGTGGAACAGACTGGGTGACAATAATTGAAAGCACACCTTCATCTGCAGGAAGTTATGGCTGGACTATTCCAAATGTTCCTTCTTCAAATTGCAAAGTAAGGGTAAGCGATGTTAGCGATGCTGCTATAAATGATTTAAGTGATAACGTTTTTACCATTTATCAACCGACATTAGTATTATCAACTCCAAACGGTGGAGAAAACTTGAAAGTTGGTACGATCCAAAATATTACCTGGACAAGCAGTAATGTTACCAATGTAAAACTTGAATACACAACAAATAACGGGACAAGCTGGAGTACAATAATTGAAAGCACACCTGCGTCTGCAGGAAGTTATAGCTGGACTATTCCCAATACGTCTTCTTCAAACTGCAAAATAAGAATAAGTGATTTAAATGATTCGGAAGTAACAGACCAGGTTGATAATTCTTTTACTATTTATCAGCCAATTGTTCTGGTAAATATTCCAAATGAAGGAGAAAGCTGGAAAGTAGGAACGACTCAAAATATTACCTGGACAAGCAGCAATGTTGCTAATGTAAAACTTGAGTACTCAACAAATAATGGTACAACTTGGGTAACTATTGTTGAAAGTGTCGATGCATCAACAGGAAATTATGGCTGGATAATTCCAAACACACCATCGACAAACTGCAAAGTAAAAATAAGTGATGCAGACGATGCCGCGATAAATGATTTAAGTGATAATAACTTTACAATTTATAAGCCCACAGTAATTCTGGCAACTCCTAATGGAGGAGAAAACTGGAAAGTAGGAACAACTCAAAATATTACCTGGTCAAGCAGTAATGTAGCAAATGTAAAACTTGAGTACACTACTAATAACGGAACAGACTGGATTTCTATAATTGAAAGTACACCAGCTTCTACAGGAAGTTATAACTGGACAGTTCCGAATACTCCATCAACAAATTGCAAATTAAGAATTAGTGATGCAAGTGATGCCGCAATAAATGATCCAAGTGATAATATATTTACAATCTACAAACCGTCATTAGCTCTTCTGTCTCCTAATGGTGGTGAGAACTTGTTGGTTGGATCTTCACAGAATATCACCTGGACAACCGATAACATAACAAATGTAAAGCTTGAGTATACCACAAATAATGGGACGAACTGGATTACAATAATTGAAAGCACACCGGCTTCTTCAGGAAGTTATGGCTGGACAATCCCAAATACTGTATCAACCAATTGTAAAATCAGAATCAGCAGTCCTAATGATCCTGAGATGTCTGATCAAAGCGAAAACAACTTTACTATTTATCTGCCATCCTTAACTTTAACAAGCCCTAACGGTGGAGAAAGCTGGCTCGTTGGTTCTACACAAAATATTACCTGGTCAAGCGCAAGCATAAAAAATATTAGGATAGAATATACAACCAATGGCGGATTAGACTGGTTAGTACTTGCAGACAAAGTTAATTCATCTTTGAAATCTGTGGCCTGGAGAATTCCAAACTACCCAAGCCAACATTGTAAAGTTAGAATTACTTCTGTTGAAGAAACGCAGTATAATGATGAAAGCAATAGTGAATTTTTAATCTTTCAACCAACTTTAATCCTTACTTCTCCGAATGGAGGAGAAAGCTGGAAGGCAGGTACAACTCAAAACATAACCTGGACAAGTAGTAATGTAGCTAATGTTAAACTTGAATACACAACAAACAACGGAACAAGTTGGAGTACAATAATCGAAAGTACACCGGCATCTGCAGGAAGTTATAGCTGGACGGTTCCGAATACTCCTTCAACAAACTGCAAAGTAAGAATTAGCGATGCAAGTGATTCAGCAATAAATGATTTAAGCAATAATGTATTTACTATTTATCAACCGACATTAACTTTAGTAAGTCCAAATGGAAATGAAAACTGGATTGTTGGAACAAATAAAGACATAATATGGACGAGCAGTAATGTTGCAAATGTAAAACTTGAGTACACTACAAACAACGGAACAAACTGGAGTACAATAATTGAGAGTACATCGGCAACGGCAGGAAGTTATAACTGGACAATTCCGAATACTCCTTCGGTAAATTGCAAAGTAAGAATTAGTGATGTTGATGATGCCGAAATGAATGATCTTAGTGAAAATATATTTACAATTAATTCTATTCCGGAAATTCAACTTGTTTCTCCTGATGGAGATGAAAAATGGAAAGTGGGTGCAATAAAAAATATTTCCTGGGTTGCAAACAATGTTTCTCAATTACTAATTCAGCTTTCAACTGATGATGGTGTGAACTGGTTAACAATTGATGATAATGTACAGGCATCTCCTGGCGGGTTCAACTGGAAGATACCGGATTCAACTTCAAAGTTATGCAGGGTAAGAATTGTTGATGCGGTTCATCCGGAATATTCCGATACAAGCAACCAGACTTTTATTATCTGGAAACCGATTGAAATTACAAAAATTACAACAGCCGGGCAGAATAATTTGAATTTTGATCCGACCCATATCAGTTTATCGGCATTCGTTTCAAATCCTGCTCCGGTGACAGTTATATTTTATGAATATGAAAGTCCTGCAGGAGGAAATCTTCCGGATAGTGTTATTGGCATCTCAGATTTTTACTGGCAGATAATTTCTCCGGGAATTTCTTTTTCAAATGGAGAGATTTCAATTCCCGGTTACTTAGCCGGTGAAACAAGCGATTCAACTTATAATGTTTGGCTGAAGAGGGAAGATAACGGTGATGATTGGATTAGTATCGGCGGTGCTTCACTAAGCGGTATGCTGAGTAATACAAGTTCATTTAATATCTTCTCTGAATTTGCAATCGGTAAAAAAATAAATGCGCCGATACCCGTTGAATTGATTTCATTTAATGCCAATGCTAAAGGGAACGATGTTGTACTTAGCTGGAAAACCGCAACTGAAACAAACAACCGCGGATTTGAAATTGAAAGAAAAATTGTGAATGAACAAGGATCAAATAATTCTGCCGGATTTACTTCAATTGGTTTTGTGAACGGCAAAGGAAATTCAACACAGATTAACAGCTATAATTTTACCGATAAAAATGTAACCGGAAACGGAAAGGCAATTTACAGATTAAAGCAGATTGACTTTAACGGGAAAATCAATCTGTCATCTAACGTAGAAGTAAAACTGGAAGCAAAGCCAAAGGAATATTCATTATCCCAGAATTATCCTAATCCATTCAATCCTGCTACAAAGATAAGATACCAGATTCCGGAAGCAGGGTGGGTGACATTGAAAGTTTATAATTTATTAGGTAATGAAGTTGCTACACTTGTAAATGAAAAGAAGAACGCCGGCAATTATGATGTCGAATTCTCTGCGAAAAATATATCGAGTGGAATTTACATTTATAAATTATCCTGCGGAAATTTCTCATCAACTAAAAGGATGATTCTTCTTAAGTAAGAGTATGAAGAAGAGTAAGATTAAGAGAAGGATTAAGAACAAACTTCTTTCTCTTAATCTTATTCTTACTCTTAATCAAGACCCTAAATTAAATTTCAGCACTTATACCAATTGAGGGAAGTACTCCGATTGAGGAAGTTTCATCAACCTTACGTTCCCTTGCATTCCATCTTATAAAACTAGTGTTCTTATTGTTGTAAATATTCTGAATATCAATGTAAGTTATGAGTGTCCATCCTTTAAAGTACCAATGTTTATCTAATCTCAAATCCAGGCTATGGGTTGATGCAACTCTTTTCGAATTATAATTTATAACGCTCTGTGTTCCGTCGTAATTAAATGGTGTATAAGGTTTACCGGAAGCAAATCTGAATTTTACGCTGGCTTCCCATTCCTCGTTAAAAATATATCCTCCGCTCAGGTTTAGTATTACATTCTGATCATAAGCACCCACTCGTCTTATACCATCCAAAGCAGTATAGAAAGATTTACTGTAAGTCAAACTGAAAATTCCGTACAACGGAGTATCGGCAGATTTTTTTTGTATAAAAAGTTCTGCTCCTCTAACATCACCTTTACCGGCACTAACAAGCGGTTCCAGTCCGAATGAAGCAAAATTATCATCGGCTCCCGCAAAACCAGCACCGGTGTTTGCTAAAACAAGATAAGGACGGAAAGTGCTTGCGGGATAATTTTTATACACTTTATAAAATCCTTCTAATTTGATTTGCAAATCATCTCTCAAACGATGGTCAATTCCAAGCACATAATGATCTGCACGTAACGCATTTAAGTTTTTATTCTGTTCGTTTGCAACAATCCAGATATAGGAAGGACTCTGATAATATATTCCGGTGCTGAAATTCAATGATGTTAATTCATTTAATTGATATGAGAAAGAAAACCTTGGACTGAAATAATTTTTCTTTTCAATGAAATCATAATAATCAAAACGAACCCCGGCATTGTATCGCAATCGTGTGTATACGAACCCGGAATAATTAACGTAACCGCCGATCTTTAAGAAATTTGTCTTATCTACAACTGTACTTAGTTTAAGCTCTTCACCGAATGAAGTAATAAAACCGGGGATTTTAAGATCCGTGTTAAATTTAATTAATTTTCCAAAAGCTCCAATGTTGATTTCATTGTTTCTGGAAATTTTATAAACGAGGTCCCCGCTAAGTATATTTTCCTGCTCGCGGGATTTATTAATAAACACCGGATTTAAAAGTGAATCATTTTGCTGAGTATCAAAATCCGTAAAATTTCTGCTTAGACTAAAATTTATAAATCCGTTGTTAAATAAATTTTTATAATTCAGTGCGGTAAAATATTGTATCTGATCACTTCCAAGCGCTCTTGAGTTTTTATATCTTTTTTCATCTGTGTCATTAAAAAATTTTACGTTATCGAAAGCACCGATAAAAATATATGACAGTGAATTGCTGTTATTTAATTTATAATTTGTTTTTACAAATGCATCATAATACTCCGGTACGAAACCAAATCCTGCTGCTTTAAAGATAAAATCAAGATAGCTTCTTCTTAAGCTGAAAATAAAGCTCGAATTTTCATCCAGAGGACCTTCGGCATTTAACCCGAATTGAGTTGCTGAAATTGTTAACTTTCCTCCGAATTTATCTTTTCTCCCTTCTCTTAAATCAATATTAAGAACAGAAGAAAGTTTATCTCCGAATAAAACTGAGAAACCTCCGGTTGAAAAAGAAGTTTCCTTAACAAAATCCAGATTAACATAACTAAGTGGTCCGCCTGTTGCGCCCTGGCTGCCAAAGTGGTTAATGTTTGGAACCATTACACCATCAATTATATAAAGATTTTCAGACGGAGCGCCACCTCTAACAATCAAATCATTTCTTCCTGCATCTGCCTGTGCAACACCAGGTAATATAGATAATGCCCGGACAACATCTTCAAACCCGCCAGGGGCGCGTCTTATTTCCTCGTAACTGAAATTTGTTATACTATTAGTTTCATGTGGGTCTTTCTGAAAGTAATCAGAATTAACAACTACTCCCTGAAGCACAATAGGATTTTCCCTAAGTGTAAAATCGATTGTTACTGGTCTGGCGGAGTTGACAATTACGTCTGATTTAGTAATTGTTTTATAACCCAACAATGACGCTCTAACCTGGTGTCCTCCAATAGGCACATTGTTAATTTTAAATTCTCCATTTTCATTTGTAATTGATCCTAATGTTGTACCCAGAACTACAACAGTAACTCCTAACAGAGGTTTTTCCGATGACTGATCCAGAACCTTACCTTCAATTGAGCCGGTCTGGCTTTGGGCATATAATCTTAGGATGCCGAACATTAATATAAGTAGAATTGTTTTTTTCATTGTTTCTTTATTTTTCCTGCAAATTTAGTGATTACAACATTAATCCGCTTTTAAGAGTTTCCTGTTTTATTTATGTTTACAGTAAAAACAATATGGACTTTGATGTTCTGATAATCGGTGCCGGAGTGGTAGGCTTAGCAGTAGCAGAACAGTTTACAAGGCATCACTATAAAGTTCTTATAGCGGAAAAAGAACCCAAAATTGGAACGGGCGTTTCAAGCCGGAACAGCGAAGTAATTCATGCCGGAATTTATTACCCGAAAGATTCTCTGAAATCCGCTCTTTGTTTAAGGGGCAAACATTTATTATATGAATACTGTCCGCAAAATAAAGTTGGCTTTAATAAAACCGGTAAATTCATAATAGCTACCAGTAAAGATGAGTTACTTCTTCTTGAAAAGATAAAACATAATGCCTCTGAAGCCGGGCTTAATGAATTGTTCTTAACAACACAACAGGAAATAAAAAACCTTGAACCGGATATTTTATGCCACGGCGGATTATTTTCTCCTTCAAGCGGAATCTTATCCGCTCATGAATTAATGGAATCGCTAAAACAAAAAGTTGAAGCAAACAACGGAGATTTTTTGTTTTTATCTACTGTAAAAGCGATAGAAAAAAATTCGCAATCAGATGGTTACCTTGTTGAGATAATTGATTCATCCGGTGAAGCAACAGAAATTGAAGTAAGTAAAATTGTTAATTGTGCAGGCCTGTATTCAGATGAAGTTGCAAAAGTTCTTGGCGTTTTTGATGACTCTTATAAAATTAAATTTTCAAAAGGAAATTATTTTAAATTTGCGAAACCTAAATATCTCTTCAGGCATCTCATATACCCTGTGCCGTTACCAAAATTGCACGGACTTGGAGTGCACGTAACTATAGATCTGAACGGGCAGGTAAAATTTGGTCCTGATGTTGAAAGTATGAGCGGCAACATAGAAGATTATTCAATTGATGAAAACCGTAGAGAAAGTTTTTATATTGCAATAAAAAAATATCTGCCGGAAATTTCCCTTGATGAACTTGTTCCAGATATGACTGGAATAAGACCACGCCTTGCATCGGAGAATGAATTTAATGACTTTATAATAAATGAAGAATCATCTAAAGGATTCCCGGGAATTGTAAATTGCATAGGAATAGAATCGCCGGGACTTACTGCCTCTCTTGCAATTGGTGAATTTGTCTTTGATAAAATTAAATGATGAATCCAGTAGAAAACAAATTGAAATCTTTAATTTCATTTTTATTATATTTCACCTGTGATTTCTCTTTGAACTTTTAATTATCTGAATAAAAAAATGCCAGAGAATAACACGCTTAATAACGACCAGAAAACGGGCAATCCGGTAGAGGATAGTATCGATCAGCTACAAAAAGAATTGGACAGATACAAAAAAATCATAACGAAGATTAATGAGTTCCTCTGGTCGGCTGTTATTGAGAACGGAAATGAAGATATCTTTTATACTTCTTCAATAGAAAATCTTACCGGCTATTTACCCGAAGAAGTAAAAGCTATGCCCGAAAGAGGTTTATCTCTTATTGTGCCGGAGGACTTTTCTGAAGTGCGGCATGAACTGAATAGTTTTGAAAACAATCCTTCAAAAACAAACCTGAACCTTATTTACCGCATTTACAAAAAATCCGGTGAGATCATCTGGGTTAAAGAAAGTATTTTTGTTGAAAGAGATTCAGATGGTAAAATAACAAGATACGACGGGATTGTTACCGATATTTCCGAATTGAAAGAAGTAGAATCCAAACTTGTTAAATCGCAGGAATCTTTACAGATACTTAATAAATCAAAGGATAGATTTATAAGTATTATATCGCATGATTTGCGTGCCCCGTTTACATCAATTTTAGGATTCGCGGAGATTCTTCTTAATGAAACCGATTTGAATGATGCAGACAGGCAGGAATACTTAACTTATATTTACGATTCATCACTTCACCAGCTTCAGCTTGTTAATTACCTGCTTGATTATTCAAGATTACAAACAGGCAGAATTAAGGTTGAGCCTCAAAGAATTAACGCCAAATATCTCGTTAATAACTGTATCTCCTCTTTAACAGGAAATGTTATCAGGAAAAACATAACAATCAAAATTAATGTGCCGGAAGATATTAATATCAAAGCTGATGAAAGACTTATCACTCAGGCGTTGACTAATCTTTTAAGTAACGCAATTAAATTTACTAAAGAAGGAAAATCAATTGATATTACTGTTGGCATGTTTAAAGAAGGATTTATTGAGTTCGTTGTAAAAGATGAAGGTGTGGGCATTCCGGAAAATTGTAAAGAAAAACTTTTTCAGTTTGATCAGAAATATACTACGGAAGGAACAAAAGGCGAGAAGGGAACCGGGCTTGGTTTAATGCTCGTTAAAGAAATAATCGATAAACATGGCGGCAACATCTGGTTCTATTCTGAACAAAATGAAGGAAGCGAATTTCATTTTACGGTTCCTAAAGCAAGAGATATTATTTTTATTGTAGAGGATGACAAGGCTTCTACATTGATAATAAAAAAACTTGTTAGCAAAAAACTTCCTTCGTTCGAAATTTATAACGCTGAAAATGGTTATGCTGCCATTACTATGATGCAGGATAAAATACCTACTGTAATAATAACCGATCACGAAATGCCTCTTATGAACGGTATCCATTTAATTGAATCAATCCGCAAGCAGGATGAGACCAATAGGATCCCGGTTATTGTAATTGCCGGCAACCTTACACAGGACTTAAAAGATAAGTATGCAAAGATTGGAGTTGAGAGGGTTTTAAATAAACCATTCGACTTTGAAGTATTTGGTAATTTACTGCTTGAAGCTGTTGGATAATTTTCATCAAAATGTAAAAGTCACAGTTAACACTAGCATCCACCAGGAATGTTAAAAATTAGATAACCTTTTTCAACCATTTAATAAAGTTTTAAAATATGGACGAAGAGAAACAGTGTTTATGCAATGATATGAACAGATGCTGGTTTGCCTTTTATACAAAACCACGTCACGAATTTAAAGTTGCAGAAAACCTTGCAGGTATTTCAATTGTACATTATCTGCCGGTAGTAACACGTTTAAAGCAATGGAGCGACAGGAAGAAGAAAGTAATAGAACCACTTATACGCGGCTATATATTTGCTTTTGTAAACAGTAAAGAAAGATTAATTGCGCTTCAGCAGGATAGTATTATTAATTGTGTATGTTTTAACGGTAAACCCGCTTCAATTCCTGAATGGCAGATTGAGAACTTACAGAGAATGTTAAAGAACGAATCAAACTTTATGATTTCTGATGTCGTAAAAGCCGGTTCAAAAATAAAAGTTCTTGAAGGCCCGTTTGCCGGAGTAGAGGGAATTGTAAAGTATACATCCGAAGGTAGAACGATTTCAATTACAATCGATCTTCTTAAAAGATCAATTACTGCTGTCCTTCCTAAGGAAAGTGTTATTCAAATAATGTAAGAGGTTTAAGGGTAAACAATGCTTAATCAAACTGATCTGATTAAATTATCCAAGGGGGACCAGGTTGATCATTTTTTGCTTGTGAAAAAAAGTGAACTGAAAACCGGTAAAACACAGAAGCAATATCTTTCATTGGAACTTGGCGACAGATCTTTGTCTTTACAGGCTTTTATGTGGGATGATTTTTATAATGTCTTTCTTGATGTAAAACCCGGAAGTATTGTTAAGGTAAAAGGGGCAATAGAAGAATACCAGAATCAGCTTCAGTTAAAGGTTAATAAAATAACCACAGCATGTTCGCTTGATGATATTTCCATTGAAGATTTTCTGCCCGTCTCTAAAAGAAATTTTGAAAAGATGAAAAATGAACTTGAAGACAGGATAAGTAATATTTCAAATAAGTATTTAAAACAGCTTCTAAGTGAAATGCTCAGCGGTTCACTCTATGAAAAATATCTTAAGGTTCCCGCAGGTAAAGCATGGCATCATTCTTATATCCATGGCTTGCTTGAACATACTCTTGAAATTGTTGCTGTCTGTGATCTTGTTTGTGGTTTTCATCCCGAAGCTAACAGAGATTTGCTGATTGCGGGAGCAATCCTGCACGACTTTGGCAAGACGGAAGAATTATCTGTTGAATCTGCATTTGATTATACGGATAAAGGCAGATTACTCGGGCATATAAGTATTGCAGCGCTTTTGGTTAATGATAAAATAAATTTGATTGAGAATTTTCCGGATCAGTTGAAAAACGAATTGATGCATTTAATCTTAAGTCACCAGGGTAAACTTGAACAGGCTTCTCCTGTTGAACCTAAAACTCTTGAAGCAATAATTTTATATCAGGCAGATGAATTAAGCGCTAAAGCCAACGCTTACAAATCTGCAATTGCAGCCGAAGCAAAAAACGAAAGCGGCTGGACAAAATTTCTTCCTTTAATAAACACACCATTGTTCATAACGGATAAATTTAAAAATGAATAATCAAAGGAGAAACTATGCGTAGAACAAATTTACTTTTCTTAACTATTGTAATTGCTCTTCTTCTTCCTTCTTTTATTTGTGCTCAAAAAGTTGAAGACCTTATAAAACAGGGAGACGAATTTGCTGAAGAAAAATTTGATAACCAGAAAGCGCTGGAAAAATATCTGCTGGCAGATAAGGTTTCTCCCAAGAATTGGGAAGTGCTCTGGAGAATCAGTCGTGCATATGTAGATATAACCGAGCATATGCCATCAAGTACGGATGAACAAAAAGATGCTCAGCTTGCAAAATATGAAACAGCTTTGGATTATGCTGAAAGGGCAATAAAACTAGCTCCGGATAAATCCGTTACTTACCTTAGAAGAGCGATTGCCAATGGAAGGATAGCTTTGTTCAAAGGAGTTTTCTCTGTAATTGGAATTGTGAACTCAGTTAAAGCGGATCTTGAAAAAGCAATTAAGCTTGGTAATGGCGGAAAAGATATTCAGGCTACTGCACATTACGTTCTCGGCAGAACTCACGCTAAAGTCTGTGAGAAGGCATATCTGATAAGGCTTCCTTTAGGTTTAGGCTGGGGCGATGTTGATATTGCAGGGAAAGAATATTTAAAAGCTATTGAGCTAAGACCAAATTACAGAATGTTCTACCTTGACCTTGGAAAATTATTGATTGACAATGAAGAATACGAAATGGCAAGAGATTATCTGTCTAAAATAGAAAAATCACCAAAGCAGGATGAGGATGATGATAAATTTTTAGCCGAGGCTAAATCTTTATTGAATCAAATAAAGAATAAATAAATTTTTTATATGTCCACTTAGCCCACGGATTCATCCGTGGGTTAAATTTACAAATGACGTTTATATTAGATTATTATTTTGAAGAACGATAAGACTGAACTTTTTGAAAAATTAAAGACTGCAAAAAAAATTCTTTTCTTCACCGGTGCTGGTATTTCTGCCGAAAGCGGTATATCAACATTTCGTGGTGCCGGTGGAATATGGAATAAACTTAAACCGGAAGAACTTGCTAACTTTAATGCCTTCCTTAAAAATCCTGATATGGTTTGGGAGTGGTACCAGTACCGGAGAAAAATAATCAATGAGACAAAACCAAATCCGGGGCATATCTCAATTGCTGAGTTCCAGAATTATTATGATGAAGTTGTTGTGTCTACGCAAAATGTAGATAACCTGCACAGAAGAGCAGGTAGTAAAATTGTTTATGAACTGCATGGCAATATTGAGAGAAATTATTGTATTAATTGCGGGAAGAATTATAATTCTCCTGATTTTAATTTTACCGATAAAGCGCCTCGTTGTGAGTGCGGCGGACTTATTCGTCCTGACATAGTTTGGTTTGGAGAATATCTTCCGCAGGATGTTTTTTCTGCATCTGAGAAGGCGGCGGAAGAATGCGACGTATGCTTTGTGGTTGGAACATCCGCAGTTGTTTATCCCGCCGCTCAAATACCAATGCTTGCAAAAAGAACCGGCGCTTACCTTGTAGAAGTTAATATTGAGGAAACAGAATTAACTTACAGGGCGGATTTATCTTTAATCGGTAAATCCGGGGAAGTACTGCCGCAAATTCTTGAAGAAGTGAAGAAGATAAAGACAACATAAAATTACTTACACAGAGAACCACAGTGTAAGCACAGAGAACCACAGAGAGATCATTTTAAATCGCCTTAAATTTATATTAACCTTATCCCTATACCATATACCCTTATATTTTATACCCTATACCACTTATCCTTATTGACGGATTATGAATTTAATATTAACTCCTCCTCAGCATAATCACCTTCAGTCTCAAAGATTCTTATCTTAAGCCGTTTAATATTCTTGGGGAAGTTTCCTTTCATAATTTCTTTAAGAAGATATTTGCAGATGTTCTCTACGGTGGATTCAAAATCAACAATAACTTTTTTGGAATCTAACTTCTCAAGCACTTCAAGCAACAGAGTATCTTTCTCGTAAGCCATAAAACTGTGGTCAAGTTTTTCTATTACCGGTTTAACCATTTTGCTTACGTCATAATAATCCATTACCATTCCATTTTCATTTTCCTTTCCTTCAAGCTCAATCATCATTTTATAGGAATGACCATGCAGGTTTTTACATCCGCCTTCGTGGAAAGTTAATCTATGTCCCATTTCCCATTTAAATTCTTTTGCAATTTTCATTACACACCTCTTGTTGTCGGTTGCCAGATAAATTTATGCAGCTGAAGCTGGAAGCGTACATTAAGCTTATCTTCAAGTATCCAGTTTACTAATGTTAACGGTTCAATCTTACCAAATACACATGAAAGCAGTACTGTGAATTTATTGCTTAAGTTGTATTCTTCAATTTTGCTTTTTGTCCAATCGTAATCTTCTCGACTTCCAATTACAAATTTAATTTCATCTTTAGGTTTAAGGTAATTAATATTCTCGTAAAAATTCTTCTTCAGCATATTGCTGGATGGAGTTTTTAAGTCCATTATTATTTTCACTCTTTCGTCAATATCATTTACAGAAAGACTTCCTCCGGTTTCAAGCATAACATCATAACCAAGGTTACAAAGTTCTTTCATCAGGATCAGACTTTCACTCTGAACAAGCGGCTCGCCTCCGGTTATCTCAACAAGTTTACAATTATATTTATTTACTTCGGAGATAATTTCACCAATTCTAAAATCTTTTCCTTCGTAGAAGGCATATTCGGTATCGCAGTAAGAGCAGCGAAGATTACAATAAGTTAATCTTACAAAAACGCAGGGCAAGCCGGCATTGCTGCTTTCACCCTGAATGGAATAAAATATTTCGTTTACCTTGAGCACTAACCAAATCTTTCTTTTTACAGTTTAAAGATAACGATTGAGAAAAGATTTATAAAGGCTTCAGTTTTGATATTAGTACAACCGGGTACAATTGATGGAATCTTTTAACTGAAGTTAGCTGCTTAAAAAAATATTGCAAGAATTAACTCACCGGATGAAAGCCCGATGTTCCATTTTTTTAAATCTACCTCTGTCTTCAAATAGTTAGTTTCGTATGTCTGAGTTCCAAATGAATAATTTCCACCAAAATTATACTGACCCGACAATGAAATATTTTCGGTTATAAAATATTCGGCTCCGAATGATATTTGCAGCGAAACTATTTTTGATGTGTTCGTTCTTTCTTCCTTATAAGCCTGTGTGTAATATTGAGCCGGATTAACTTTGGATTTATCGTTTGCATATTTAAACCCGGCCGAGTATCCAAAGTAAGGACAGATATCATCAAGAAAATTAAAATAAGTATTAATGCCGGCAGTTATTCCAAAAGAGTAATTAGTCTCCTCGCTGCCGGATGTACTTTTAGTAGCTTCAGTTTCATCATTATCGAATGAGAAATCAGCGGTCATTATAAATCGTTTGTTTTCATCAACAAGCCATTTCATTCCTGCACCTCCGTTAATTCCCGAAAGATGAAGATCATTTATACTAAACAATAAAGCAGGCTTATTATTTAAATTGGTTTCAGATGAATCGTTTACCTGTGCAAGCAGGTTTGAGATAAAAAGCGCTGGCAATAAAAAATAAAACTTCACTTTATCCTCCGTAATTATAAGTTACTGTATGCTACGTATCCGCTTTTTGCAATTGCAGCTTGCCCGGCTTTTGTCTGAAGCCATTTCCAAAACAGGTATGCATTGGAATTTTTATCTAAGTTGGTGCGAATGATTGCATAAACCGGTGATGTGTATTTGTATGTTCCGCTTGCAATAGTTGATGTGTTTGGCTGTACTCCGTTTATAGAGATAGTTTTAATCTTTTCGCGCGGAACCATTGTATTGTTATAATAGAAAACCGTATAACCAATTCCGTTTTCATCTTCTTCAATTTTATTTATAAGGCCCATCATTGTCGGCAGTATCATCTCCTCTGCATTTATCATTGTCCTGCCCTGCATAACTAATTTTTCCATAAGCTCCTGGCTGCCTGAGTTTCTGTTTCTTATGTATGGTGTTAAAGTAGAATCGTTACCGCCAACATCTTTCCAGTTTGTTGTTACACCGGTGTAAATGCTTATGATCTGGTTGTGAGTTAAACTATTAACCGGGTTGGCAGTATTAAGAAGGAATACAAGACCGTCAAGTGCAATCGGGGCAATAGTAAAATCAACACCAAGACTAGTGGCAAGGGCAAGGTGATCTGTTGAAGGAGTATTTGCTACAAGAATAACATCAGTACTATCATATATAAGTCTGTTGTAAGCCCTGATTGTTTTAGTGAATGAAATGTTTCTTACAAAATCGATTTCATTCTTTTTTGAATTATCGGTTGAGGAAGGGTAAGGCTGCATTGTACCGTCACCAGCATCGTACCATTTGTATTCAAGAGAAAACATTTCGCAGGCAACAACAGTCATCATCGGTATGTTTGATGTTGAACCGTCAACGCGCGGAAAGTTCTCAACTGTGATTTTACTTATATCAACAACTTCATCAGTATTGCCGCCATTGTCATTAACACCGCAGCCGGAATAAATTATTACAGAAATGAAGAAAAGAAATGAAACAAAGAAATTTTTTAAATGATCCTTTTTCATAACCCGCCTCACTTAAAAAGAACATTTTCAAATTAAGTACATCTAATTTTGTGATAAGATAAAAGTACTGTTAAACTTTTATTCTCCTAAAACCTGGATGAATAATAGAAATTTTTTCTACTTGCGGCAACAGAAAAAACAGTTCACCATAAAATAAGAGGATTAATATTTTAAGTTAATGGGAAGATTCCTGTCACGTCAGAAGTTACCTTCTAATGTGGGATTGTTACCTCGGCAGGAGTAGCCCAACTCAGCAAGCCGCCATATCAGAAAAATATTTATACAATGTTATGTTCAAGGTAACTCTAAAACGAAGAAAATATTTTTACTTGATTCGAAAATTAATTTGCTCTAATTTGCAGGTAGAAGGGAAAAGAACCTCAATAAAAATGTTATTCATTTTACTTAGATCTGAATTCTAAATATTAATTCACTTAATCAACCAGGAGTTATAATGAAGTATATCTCAATTACTTTTGGATTACTTATGTGTTGGCAGATTTTACTTTTGCCGTCAAAATCATTTTGCTCAATTACTATAAGTGGGGTAATATATGGTGCTAATGAAAAGCCAGTTGAATTTGCGAATTTAACTGTTGTTGATGCAGATGATGGAAGTCTTTCTGAAGATGCAATTTCTTATTCACCTGTTAAGAAAATTAATACAGAGAAAGATGGGATTTTTCAGTTTCAATTGGAAACACCGGGAAATTACAGATTAATTATTCTACCTCTTAACCATGAAATTACTTCAATCCCTTTGCCTCTTCAAAATGATAATGATGAAATTAAAATGAAAATATTCCTTGCTCCTATTGGGTATCTTGACTTGTTAACAGAGTTTAATATTTATGGTAATTGGAATAACTTCCAGTTTACAGCATCTGAAAAAATGAAAAAACAGGCGAATGGGACATTTATTTTTGAAAAGGAATATACTTCCGATACACTCTCATACATTATTACCATTCCAATTGAACTGATGTATTTAACTTTTCCACGTTCTAATAATCTTAATGTAAGTTCAAATGCCGGGTTTTATTCAATTAATAATTATGGTGCCTTAACTTCCCAAATAATTTCCAGAGACAGACACTTTAAAATTATATTCGATCCTTCAAAAATAATTCAACATAGAAAAGAACAGCTTCCGAAAGTAATAATAGAGAATAATCATCAAGATCTTGGAAGAATAATAAATCTGTATCTTGAATATCATAGGAAACTAATAGACCTGAGCAAAAAGTATTGGGACCATAAAACAAAATATGACGAAGAGATTGATTATAAAAATGAATTGGTGTCTTACTATAAGTATATGGAAGATATTTTTCTTGAGGAAAACGAACCTTTAATTGTTAGGCAAAGCGCAGCAGTATATCGTTTATTATCTTTTATGAGTCATTCAGATGCAGATGTTGATTCAATTATGATCCCAAATATTTTAGAGATTTTACCTTTCAACTCAAACTTCTGGAGTTTTTTACCAGAAGGTGTTTCAGCAATTACAAGGTCTTACAAAAACATAAATATGAAAAAGCAGCTGTTAAGAAATTTTGAAGAACAAAATCCTGTTAAAAAAGTGCGTGCAATAGCTTTGGCTAGTTTAACACATATGGCTCAGTACTACAATGAAAAAGATAAACTTATTGAGTTATATAATGAACTAAAGAGTAAATATGGAGATGTGAAAGAAATTGAATTTGAATTAAAAATCTCTAAACCAGATATTAGTTCAGATTTATGTGTCGGCATTATTCTTCCGGAATTTAAACTAAAACTTTTAAACGTAGATAAAGTAATTACCAATAATGATTTAATTGGAAAATATTATCTGATTGATTTTTGGTCAACCTGGTGTAGTGGTTGTGTTGCCTCTATTAAATATTTGCAAAATTTATATGAAAAATATAAAGACAAAAATTTTACAATACTTAGCGTTTCCTTTGATAATAAGGAAAAGACTATTAACAAATTCCAAGAGGAGAAATATAGAATGCCCTGGATAAATGCTTTTGTTGGTCGAGAGAATCATCAAAAAATTTATAAAGATTTTGAAATACTAAGTTTACCAAAAGCCTTCCTTGTAGACCCGGATGGAAAAATTGTTGCTGGGTCTGATGAACTGATGGGAGAAAATATTGTGAAGACTGTTGATAGGATATTAAAGTAGTTAGATGATTTCTTAAAGCCATAGCAAATCTCAGAAAACCATATGAGAACCTTCAAGGTCTCTTGCTTAAAACTCAGCGAGGACCTTGAAGGTTTTCTGCTACTTCAGCAGTATCATCTTTTTACTTGTAATTAAACTTCCGGCTTTAAGCTGGTAAATATAAACTCCGCTTGCAAATTTGGAAGCATCGAAACTTATTGTGTAATATCCAGGCTGCTGCTCTTCGTTTACAAGTGTAGCTACTTCTTTGCCGAGAATATCGAATACTTTCAAGGTAACTTGTAAAGACGGGGCATGCCCCGTCTCTACAGGTAATGAATATTTAATTGTGGTAACTGGGTTGAACGGATTTGGATAGTTCTGCTCCAGCGCAAATGTAATATCATTTAACTCTTTAAGCTTGTTCAGAGTCTCATTTATAAATTCCCCGGTTCCTATCAACATTTTAAATTGGTGTTCGCTTCCTTTTGAAATTCTTAAAACAGAATTTTCATCAATTACTTTTCTGCTTGTGCAATCAAATATTTTATAAGAATAATTCTGCGGAATCTTACCTGCTATTGCAGCATTCAAATTTACCTCAGAATTACCCGAGTTGTTTAATAATACAAAATCCCATTCGGCGCCGTTTGTGCCGCTTTTAATTGAGGCAATGCAACGGCTTTTGTTATCTTCACAGACAATAAATGATTCAAGGCTATTGCCAAAACCGGTGGGTTGTAAATATTCATTTTTATCATTTGAGTTCAGCTTTGAAATGTTTTTGTTCTTTGTTGAAAACATCAGGTCATTTTCAGATTCGTTATCAGTAACCTTTAAATTCAGATGCCAGCCGTTATCTGCTATTGCTTTGGGATAAATGGCAGGATTGTATTTATCAAAAGTTTTCAATCGTAACCTGTTTACGGAAGGCTCTGCAAAATACGCTTCGAAAGGTTTCATTATGTATGTCGTTTTATAATTTTTAGTGTTTACATCGTAATGATAAAGCGGAATGTCCGAATCAACCTCAACATCAAAAAGGAAAGGACTTGAAATTAATTTCCAGTTGCTTCCGGTAAGATTCATTTGATTCTCTGTCAGTTTCTTTGTCCGGATATTTCCGGGGTACTTGTAAGAAATTTTAAATGAGTCCAGCAGAGATTGTGCAATAAAGTAGCCGGTTTCCGGGGACATGTAATAATCGTTGAAAAGTGAAAATGAATCAGCAGCGGTTGGATCATATTTATAAACAACCCATTCGCCGTCTTTCATGTTTTTAATTCCACCGAAGAATTTAAAAACTGAATCGGCAACTATTTCCCCCATTGGAAAACCGAAAGGTATCCATTTAACATTTGCATTGTCTGCGTTCTCTGCCGCCCTTGAACGGGGAACAGAGATTTCTTTCGTTTGAAAATCACTTAGTATTACCTGTACGTCAAGCGAATCAAAGACGAGAATTGAATCCGCAATTTTCCCGTTCTTATCAACCGAATACAACTCGCCGAAAACTATTAACCCGTTCTGTGTTATGTTTTCACCCGGAATAAGGTAATTGAAATTTCCATCGTGGTATGTAGATAATCTTTTACCATTGCCGCCGTTGTAATAGGCTAAACGGAAATTCAGTTTACCCTGGTTTGCAAACAAATCTGAATTCAATTTTAAATTAAGCGGAGTATTCTTAAAAAAGATTTTCGGAGTCGATAAAAACGATTCTGAATTTAACCTGAGATTATTCAGTACTCTGTTTGCAGATTGCGTGCTATCAAAATAACCCTTTAATACAGTACGGATTGTATCCTGCCCAAATCCATTGTGAATTATTACTAAAGTGTCTTTAGCTTGTTTACTGAATACAGGAGTCAGATATTTTAAGTAAACAGAAATGGTGTCGTTCACCTTAAGCGAAAAACTATTCAGCAAATCATTTGTGAGTTTGAAATTATTATTCGGGAATAATATAGAAATATTAAGCGGCTCGTTACCAACGTTATGGAAGAGAATTTGTTTATTATTCGAAGTGAATGTTTCAAATGAATCCTTAGCTACAGTGTTAATGTAAGAAAAAGTTGCGACTGCAAGTTCACCGCCGCGTCCGTTTCCTTCAAGCCAGAATGATAAATTTCTTTTCGGATATGCATTTGTTTCTACAGTTAATGTCGTTTGGTTCACTCCAAATTTTTGCGGACTGAATTCAACTGTAATTGCGGCACTGCTGTTAGGATCAACTGATTTTGGCGGATTAATAACTCTGAATGTTGTAGTATCCGTTCCTTCAACTTTTATTTTTTTAATTGCCAAAGGAACATTTCCGCCATCGTTATAGATTATAATTTGCTTTGTTGATTTACGTGATGCGGCTGTATTCAGAAACATAAGGCTGTCACTTGTAACTTTAGCCACAGCTTTGCGAAGGTAGAAATTTAAATCTGTCTTTAGCGTATCCCGGTCTTTTGGGCCGTTAATTCTTATTAAAGTGATTGAACCGTATGTATATGCTACAGGCGCTTTGGCAGTATTTATTCTGATAAGAAAATCTTTTTGGGATTTAGGACCAATCACTGCAGTCTTCTCCTGAACAATAAAAACAGAATCAGGTCTGACGTAAATCGAATCAATAATAAACTGATTAACGCCGGCATTGGAAACTGTAAAGAATCCGAGCGTATCCGAAAGTGAAGTGTAAAGATTCAATGAGGTTTTTACTGAATCCTTCTCAATTAAAATTGCAGGTCTTGTTCTGAATGAAAAAGTTTTTGTCCACAAACTTGAATCACTTAATGCATTCAAAGCGATGATACGCCAGTAGTATAATGTATCTAATGTCAGATCATCTGCGCGGTAAGAAGTTCTGTTGATCGCAGTATCAATTTCCGGGTAAAAGAAATTACTCTCATTGCTTAGTTGAATTTTGTATTTCGTTGCACCATCAATTGGCTGCCAGTAAAAGTAAACCGTGGTTGGAGCATTTTTAATTTTATCTTCAGGGCTGTACAATGCAGGGGTAAGCAGCCTTGTTTTAAAATTACGGAAAGAAGTCCACCTGCTTGAATCTCCCAGATCATTTTTGCCAAGTACGCGCCAGAAATATTTTTTATAATAATTAAGTGAGTCGATAGAATACTGGTTTGTTTTAACGCTGTCGTCTACAACAAGATCTGTAAAAACAGAATTACCTGATAGCTGGAAGCGATATTTGGTTGCACCGGTTATAGTATTCCATTGAAAGACCATTGCAGTGTCTGTGTTTATTAAACTATCCTTTGGCAATTTAATCTGAATACCGGCAAGCCTGGTCTTCAGGTAAAAAACATCTGACCATCTGCTTGAATCTTTGTTGTCATTGTTAGCGTAAACCCGCCAGTAAAATTTTGTGTACACAGGCAGGCTGTCAATTTTTATTGAAGTCTTCGCAAGTATTGTATCAGCAAATAACTGTGAGCTTTCAAAGTTCGCAGAGCGGGATAACTGTAGATGGTAACTCTTTGCAGAATCAACCGGGCTCCACTTGAAAGTTAAAACTGTATCCATGTTTTTAAGACTATCCACCGGTGAAATTAAAAGTGGGGAAGTCAACCTTGTTTTAAAGAATCTTACATCAGACCAGTTGCTTGTATCCTTTAAAGAATTTTTTGCTGCCACTCTCCAGTAATAATACCGGTTGAATACAAGCGAATCAATTTTAACTGAATTAGTTTTCAGTGTATCGTTAAAAACATAAGTTGAAAAGTTTTTATTTGCTGAAAGCTGGAACTGGTACCTTGTTGCATTCGAAACACTTGCCCAGGTAAATGTTAAAACCGAATCGACATTTCTCAATGTATCTGCTGGTGAGAATAAATCCGGAGTTGCTAGTTTGGTTCTGAATTTATAAGTGTTTGTCCAGAGACTTGAATCTCCGTTTGAATTATAGGCAATTATTTTCCAGTAGTAATTGGTTGTATATAACAGTGAAGGCAGCTTAATTGAATTAACGGATAATTCTTTATCTAATAATATTGAATCCTGTGTTAAACTTTTGTTAAGTCCAAATTGAACCCGGTACTTTTGTGCCGATTCGATCTGACTCCATGTTAAAGTAATATTTGTATCAAGGTTAGTTGAATTATTTGACGGAGATAGCTGATAAGGTGTAACAAGTCTTGTTCTGAAATTAAAGACTTCTGACCAACTGCTTTCATCATAATCAACATTTATCCCTTTGATTCTCCAGTAATAAGTTTTGCCCAGATCAAGATAATATATATTTACAAACGAATCTGTTGCTGCAATTGTCGCTTCGTTAACAGAAAAATCTGAAAGGAATGACAGTTCGATTTTATAACTTGAATTAACGGAGTCTTTAGACCAGGCAAGAGTAAGCGAATCACTTTGATTGATAATGTTGTTAAGCGGGAAGAATGGTTTAGGAGTTGTTGGTAATCCCGTAGTTTTAAAACTCCATGTTTCCGACCATTGTGCATCCTGTGCATTTGTTCTCACACGCCAGTAATAAACAGTATTGTTTTGCAGTTCAGAAATCATAAGTGAATTGCCGGAAACAGAATAATCACCTTCAGGTGAAACGAAAGTTGTATCTGTACCATACTGACATTGATAAACATAAATGTCCGGGACCGCATTCCACGTTAAAACAAGATTTCTTGCTTTCTGGTAATTTGAATTATCCAAAGGTAAGACCTGTATTGGCGGTTCAGTCTGAGCAAAGCTTAAGTTTAAACCCGCCGCCAAAAAATAAATCAGGAAATAAAACTTGTATAACTTCTTCATTTATATCTCAAAGAAAATTTTCAAAATAGAAAAATGAAACTACGGATGAACCGGCTTACCGAATGTAACTGTAGAAACCGGTGTGGATTCCTTCTCCGGCCAAAAGAAATAAACTATTGCAGCTACAGCGGCAGTTCCGAGTACATAAAATAAATCTGTTGTAAATGAAGACTTATCTGTTTCTGCATTTACACCGGGCAGAGAAGAGTTGAGTTGCAAAATATTTTCTGCTTTTTCCTTGTCGTCAAGATAGTTGTGAGCAAGCATTATACTCAACGGAATTTTTATCTCGTCTCTGTTTTGATTTTCCAACATACTTGTTTTTTGTATTGTGCTTGTATCCGCAACCTGTGCATAGTTGCTGTTAATTAATGCTGCAATCAAAACAAAAACAATGAACATAATTTTTGTGTATTTCATTTGTACCTCTGTAAAATCTTTTTTATTCCGGCAGTTTATCCAAATAGATAAATACCTGTACATAAAACCGGAGGTTGTAATCAATGCCTGCCGGGTAATATTTTTCCTGCTGATTAAATATATTTTTGAAAATAACATTCGTCCATATTTTTTTACTCCAGAACCATTTTTGTAATGATATGTCGAACGTGATTCCGGGTTTAATTGTCCCGGATAATTTCCCGTTGCTTTGATCAGCAAGATATTTGTATTCTTCAAAAATAATTTTTGATTTATATTTTGCCAGTAAACTAACGCTGAATGTTTCCATTGGTGTATAAATAAATCTGTAATTAAATTGATGCTCGGGAATAGCTCTCCTGATTTTTTCAAAAAGATCATCTCCGGCAACGGATTTCTGATATTGATAAAACAATCTGTGTTTAATGCCGGCAGCCTGATTAAATTCAATTAGAGCGCTGCCACCTGCAGATGTAAGTGAATTACCGGTTCGCAATTCAATTGGTGTAGTAAATGTTGAAGTGACAGCGTTGTACTGGTAAGAAAAATTTTCAAGATATATATTCTCAAACCTTCTCAGACTGCCGTCTATTTCAACTGAAAAAAGACTGTCTTTACTATACTTATATATAATGTCACCAGTGAATGTTCTGGATGTATTGAAACCGGCAGAAATGAAGTGTTCTGTATTTTCAACCGGATTAAACAAGTAACCTCTTTTAAATAATGTCCAGTAATTCAGATCTTCCTCGACACTGTTTTGCGAGAATGAAAAGTGAAGCGCCGCTTTTTGATTTTTAGAAACAGCCCAATTATTAATCAGTGTTCCTTTATAAGTAAAATCATCACTTAAACGATTTGCAAAAAACTGAAATGAATGAAAAACATTCTTTGTTGAGTTAAACGAAATAGCTGTATAAATATTTCTGAAAGATAAAATGTTGTCTTCAAGTTTTCTTTCTGTTTGAAAATTATAACGGTTAAAACTGACACCGATAACAGAATTAAAGATTGGTGTAGAGTAGTTTAATTCTGCATTTGCCTTGATATTATTTTTGTGTAAGGTGAAAACATAACCTGCCGGATTCTCACGGTTATTTAAATCGTTATCTGAATATTGCAATCTGTAGTTTATTGCAAGTTGCTGATTAAACTGTAACTCTCCGTTTACTCCGAAATGTCTTATACTCCTTTTCACAGGAAGTTCGTTGCCGAATATTGCAAAGAAATTAAAATCATCTTCATCTGTTTTGAAAGCAAAAATTCTGCTTGTAGAAAAATCATTCTTAATCTGAACCGTACCTGAAACGGAGATTAAACGCGCTTTGTTATTGCCCGGATGAAAATAATTTATCCTGTCTCTAAGTGCCGCATCAGTAACATAGTTGTCTTCACTTTTAATATTTCCTTTAATGAACCAGTTCCTGCTTCCGTAATTTAGTGTAAGACCAAGATTATAATTCAGCTTATCTACGTTCTGTGTTTTAAGTGAAGTGAATTTGTATGGCCCGGGATCTCCTGTTTCGTTGCCAAGGCTCAGGTTTGTATGTGCAGTAAGTTTCTCTTCCGGTTTTTTAGTATGAATGTGAATTAATCCCGAACTTGTATATTCACCCTCATAAATTCCCTGGAGATTAATGAATTCCACGGATTCAATATCGTAAATAGAAACAGGTAATAAATTAATATTCTGAATGTCAAACGTGTTAAGATCAATTTTCTGTCCGTCAACAACTAAAATAAAATTCTGTCTTTGATACGTTGAAAGATTATTGGCACTAAGGTTCTGATTAAAACCGTCGATTGAAAATGAATTCCATTTGTCAGCTAATGAATACAAATCGGAAAGGTTTATTATTCCCATTGCTTTTATTTCATCGCTGCTAACTGTTTGTTTAATGCTTTGGAAGCTGTTTGTGTCAAACTGGGCAAAACAAATGGCCGAGAAAATTAATATGGTAAAGAATGATTTCATTCAAGAAAATCCTTTAGCCAAACTGGCGTTGCAAAAGAATAAGTTAGTCCGGCTGAAAAAAGAATGAAACTTATTTTATGTCTTGTAAAAACCTGGAGAGCTTCTACACCGGCGAAAGCCTGCACGGGTGAAAACAAATGGGTTCCAAGTCCGGCTTTAAAACCAAGTCCTAATTCGGATTCTATCTTTTGAGTGCTGCCCAGTGAGTCGAGATTAAAGTTCATAACGAATGAACCGGCTTTAATTGTGCTGAAAAAAAATAATTTCAGCGGCAGGTTTACTTTCTTTCCCCAACCCATGAAAATAAAATAACTGTTAAAATCCGGTTGATTAATATTTTTCGATTTGAAGGGAAGTAAAATTCCTCCTGCCTGCAAATCCCCGAAGTAGAAAGGCGTTTCAAATCTTCCTTCAATTCCCAAATCAGAATTCCAGTAATTATTAAAATCTTTATCCGGTTTATTCTTTAATATATTAATACCTAATGATAAACTTGAAAATGCTTCCTGACAATTAACCGGAGATAAATTTGCAAAGCAAAGAAAAAGAATAACTGTTCTGAATATGTTTTTGTAATAGATTAGCATTTCCCTTGTTCTTTATTTTATGATATTAAAATAAAGGAATATTTAATTGAAGTAAATTATAAAAGTAACCGAAAACAACTTCTGAAAAATTATCCGTAAGCCATCTGTCATTCCCACGAAAGTGGGAATCCATAATAATTTCTATAGATTCCCGTTTACACGGGAATGACATTTGAAATATTTCAGAAATTTCCGAAAGTAATAAACCTGAAGCAGCATGATATTTAGGCTTTTTTCTTTGGGAATTAATTTTATTTTTGGAAACGGTAATTAAAAATTAAGAGTAAGAAAGATCGGTTGAGTATTTTTGTTGGACATAGGGCTAAATGGAGTAATTTTATTTCATTGGTGATGGTTATTCTTATAACGGTTTTTTTTGCATCCTGTGAACAAAAGAAAAAAGAAGAAGCGCCGGTTTCGCATCAAACCCAAAAGGATACTTCTGCGCAATATAAAACTGATACTACTATTATAGAAAAGCCGGCTGACAAAATTTATACTCACAGAAAAATATTACGGGATAATTTTACTTCACTTACAAAGAATAAACTTTCCGAAGAAACAAATCCTTTAATTCCTGATAGTGTTCAAAATGTAAATACAGAAACCCAAAAGGAAATTGATTCTTCTGCAGCAGTGGAATCAGTTATTGTTAACAGGGAAGAAGCAGTCAAACCAGTTATTAAATTACTCCCGATAAGTGAACAGGTAATTAATGAAGGAGAGGAATTCAGGACTATATACTTTAAAGAATACTGCCACGATTCAGTTGATCATACAAAAATTAAATGGGAAGTAAGCAGCAATAAATTCCTTATCGTTGAAAATAAAACAGACAGCACTTTCAATGTTCGCATTCCTTCCGGTGATTTTTACGGAACTGATACATTAACAATTACTGCTTTTAACGATGACGGAATTCATTCGACTGTGAACACAGTGTTTACTGTTAAACCTGTAGACCTCATAAACAGGTTTCCTTTTAAGCCGGTAAAGGATGTGCTGGTTACCGGTGTTACGGATGTGTTTGCATTAATAATAAATCCGGTTAATTGGGAAGCACAGGACTACTTTACCTTTGGTGCTGTGCTATTGGGAGGAGCAACTTTATTTACTGTTGATAAAAAAATTCACGAGGAAGTTGTGGAAGCTGGATCATATAAAGAAAATGATTTATTCAAAGCGGGAAAACTTTATGGTGAAACTTTAACCTCTCAATTGGTTTCTCTTAGCGTTGCAACAACCGGGATTATTTTAAATGAAAAAAAAGTTACAAGGCTTGGCCTGGAATTGTTTGAATCATATATAATAACCGACAGGCTTGTCTATCTTTTTAAATATATGCTTGGAAGAGATCGCCCGGAAGCAAATGATGAGAGTATGAAATTCAATCCATTTGATTCAAGAAAGAATAATAAGAATGCGTTGCCTTCCGGTCATGCAGCATTATCTTTTTCTCTGTCCGCGGTTTTTTCTTCATTAACTGATGATCCTTATCTGAAAAGTTTATTTTATATTCCTGCAGTTGTAACTTGTGTCTCAAGAGTATATCAGAATTATCATTGGACTTCCGATGTATTTGTCGGTGCGGCACTTGGTTACTTCGTCGGGAATTTTATTGTTAACAGACATAACAAAATATTTGATAACAGGTTTTCCTTTTTCATGGATCCGCAGGGAAGAGCAGGATTGCTCTATAATTTTTAAATGTATCTGTGAAAAAAATAAAAGTCAGGCACATTAAAAGAAATTCGTTAAGAAATTATCTGTAGTGGAGTGTTTAACAGAAAAAGCTGTTTGACCCCGATTTAATCGGGGGAGTTCTTTTTCTGTAACGGAACGAAGGATAATTTT